>JBILLP010000011.1:0-15366 GCA_044376025.1 Bradymonadia bacterium | reverse complement strand
AGACGGCCGTCAGGCCCGAGGTGCTCGGCGCGAGCCTCGGTGCCTGGCCCTCGCCGCCGAGCAGCGCGTGGTGCAGGTGGGCGGCGTCGGCATTGACGACGACGGCATCGGCCTGCTCGAGGCGCCCGTCGTCGAGCGCCACGCCGGTGACGGCATGCCCCGACCGCTCGATCCGGGCGACGCGGGCGTTGCAGCAGACCTCGACGCCGAGCCGCTCCGCGACGCGCACGAGCGCCTGCGAGAGCGCGAACATGCCGCCCTCGACGCCCCAGCCGCCAAGCCCGAGCTCGACCCAGGCGATGCAGTTGAGGGTCGCCGGCGCCACGCGCGGGTCGGAGCCGTTGTAGGTGGCGTAGCGCAGCAGCACGTCACGCAGGTGGGGCTCGGTGACGAGCGAGACGATCGCGCCGCGCATCGACCGGAGCGCGTCGATACGGGTCATCGCGAGCATGCCCGCCAGCCCGAGCCGCACGATCGACCCCAGGCTCGGCGACGGGCCCGCCACAAAATGCGGCTCGGCGGCCTCCCAGATGCGGCGCGTGTGGGCCAGGAATCCCTCGAGCTCGAGCGAGGCGTTGGCGCCGAACGAGGCGCGCGCGGCGTCGAGCGTGGCGTCGGCCTGGTGGTGGACGTCGAAGCGCGCGCCATCGGGCCAGAGGTAGCGAAAGGCGGGGTCGGGCGCGGTGAGGCGGAGCTCGTCGTGCAGCCGCGTGCCGGCCACGGCGAAGAGGTCCTCGAAGACGTGCGGCATGGTCATCAGCGACGGGCCGGTGTCGAATGCCACGCCGTCGACGACCTCGATACCGGCCTTGCCGCCGGGGCGCGCGTGGGCCTCGAAGATGGTGACGCGGGCGCCCGAAGCGGCCAGCCGGATCGCTGCGGAGAGGCCCCCGATGCCGGCGCCGACGACGATGACGCGCTGGGGCGTGCGGGCGCTCATGTCGAGCCTCCGGCGCGGCGGTGGCGCGCGGCGTAGGTGCGGCCGCTCCACTCGACGCGTCCGCGCATGGTGGTGACGGCGGAATTGAGCGCGATGGCGACAAAGGCGAGCACCCCCGCGAGGTGCGTCAGCAGCCCCGATGGGCCGTAGCCGTGGCGCAGCCAGAGTTGGAGGCGCTGCGCGAGGTTTGCAGAGGCGCCGATCGCGCCCGAGGCCAGCGCGGCGGCGCCCAGCCACGGCGAGGCGGCGAGCAGCAGCCACGGGGCGACGAAGGTGGCCAGGTAGAGCCCGAGCACGGCGGCGAGCGCGAAGGGATTTCCGCCGATTCCCTCGTAGAGGTTTTTCGAAAACCCTTTCCACACCTCGGTGGCGGAGCGGTACATGCGGCAGGTGGCGATCTGGTGGCCGTCGGCGAAGACCACGCGCAGGCCGCGCTGCTTGGCGATCCGGGTGATCGCCATGTCGTCGACCACCTCTGCCCGCACCGCAGAGAACCCCCCGGTTGCCTCGTAGGCGTGGCGCGTGAAGGCGAGCACCTGGCCGTTGGCGGCGAGCACGCGGGGGTCTGCCACCTGGTGCACCAGCGCGTTGGGCAGCCAGCTCAGGTAGGTCAGGTGGAGCATCGGCAGCACCAGGCGCTCGAAGGCTCCCCCGGTCTGCTGCCGCGGCACCGCCGTGAGCACACCGGCGCCCAGCCGGGTGAGCAGATCGGCGATGCGACACGCGCCGCCCTCGTGCAGCCGCACGTCGGCGTCGACGAAGAGCAGCACCTCGCCCGAGGCGGCCTCTCCGAGCTGCCAGCAGGCGTGGGGCTTGCCGACCCAGCCGGCGGGCAGTGTGCGGCCCTGGATCACCCGGAGCGACGGGAATTCGCGCTGCAGCCGCGACAGGATCGCCGGGGTCTCGTCGGTTGAGTGGTCGTCGCAGGCGATCAGCTCGCCGAGCCCGGGCATGGCGGCGAAGACCGACCTGACGCAGGCCTCGATGTTGGCGGCCTCGTTGCGCGCGGGCACGAGCACGCTCCAGCGGCTGAAGTCGGCGGCAGCGGCACGCCCGCGTGGCCAGGTCGCGAGGTTCACCAGCGAGATCACGAGCGCAACGACGGCGAGGATGGCGGGGATCCAGATCATGCCGTCGCCTCGATCCGAGAAACCCTCGGCTTCATCCGCAGCAGCCGCCGCAGGCGCGTCTGGCGCAGGCCCGAGAAGAGCGGCAGCCAGAACGAGCTGCGGCCCGGCCCCGCATCGACCGCCATCCGCACGAGCGGGCGGTGCCGCGGCAGGTCGATCCGGTCGGGCACGACGCACTCCGCCCAGCCGGCGCCGAGCAGCCTGCGATCGCGGCGCGCCTCGACAAGCGCCCGCAGGTAGAAGGGTCCGCGGTCGACGACCGAGGTGACGGCCAGCGTGAGCTCGTCGTCGCCATCGCGCACCGTGAGCCGGCTTGGCATCGAGACGCCAAAGAGGTCGCGCCGGTGCGACTCGACCGAGACCTGCGCGTCGTGACCGCCGAGCACGCGGCCGTCGGCGTGGAGCCGCCGGACGATCGCCGTCGGCGGCGCAGCGCCATGTGGCTCGAGCAGGTAGAGCAGCAGCGATTCGTCGCCCATGGGCACCCGCGCCCAGGTCCAGCGTTCGATGCCGAGCTGGTCGAGCGGTCGCGGAGACCAGTTCCGGTCGTGGTAGGCGAGCCCCTCGACCGCGAGCGCGTCGCCGTCGACCTCGATCGTGGCCCGTCCGGCGGCGTGCGGCGCCACAGGCCCCCAGAGGTGCGGCGAGGCGTGGGGCGTGGGAGCCGGCTCGATGCGGGAGCGCGCTCCCGTCAGGTCGAAGCGCCCGGTGAGTCGCACCCCGCCGGTCATGTCGAGGTCGAGCGTGGCGCCGAGCGTGACCGAGTCGCCCTCGACGACGCGCTCGATCACAGATTGGCCGAAGGTCCAGCGCTCGACCTCGCCCGCAGCGACGGGGCCGCTCCAGGCGGCGTCGCCAGGCTCGATCTCGCGGAGCAGGTAGAAGGCGGGCCGCCCCTGACGATAGAAGGCGACGTTGAGCGAAGGGCGCTGCTCGGCGCGTTGCGCCGTTTGCCTCCGCGCTGCATCGGTGTATCCGGGCAAGAAGGGGAGCCCCCACGACCAGATCAGGACAGCGCCATTGCCCTCGTCATCGACGACATCGACGTACCACCAGGCGAAGGCGCCCGGCTCGCGCAGCAGCGCGGTCGGGGCGGAGTCGGTGGCGTGGGTGACGTGGATCATCGGCGGGGGGCGGCGTTGAGTTCGGACGAGCGTTCTAGGCGTTGGCCTGTCGGGGAGCTGACGGTGGTCGGCAGCGGTCCGGTGGGGCTGGCGCTGGCTGCCGGGCTGGCAGAACGTCAGCCAAGGTTGAGATGCCTGTCACGCGCGCCGGATGCGCGGTGGATACCGAACTATGGCGGATGGGCACGGGACCTCGACGCGCTGACGTTGCGGCCGGTGGAGTTGCATCGCTACGACCGGCCGCAAGTTCGATTTGTGTCCGGCGCGGTGCGCGAGCTCGACGAGCCCTACCTGACCCTCAACAAGCATGAAACGAGGGCATCATGGATGTCCCTGGCGCCGACCTTCGAGGCTGGTGAGGCCGACGCTGAGGCCGGACTGGTGCTCGCTGCGACCGGCCTGAGTGCTGACCAGGGAACAGGGCGCGTTGCGCCCGGGGTGCAGACGGCGTTCGGGGTCGAGATCGAGGTTGATGACGACTTCGCGCTTGAGCCGATGCGACTCATGGACTGGTCCGCGGCCTTCGACGACGGAGGCCCGCCGAGCTTCTTGTACACGCTGCCGACCGGGCCACGCACGGTCTTCGTCGAGGAGACGGTGCTGGTGGCGCGGCCGGCCTTCGACATCGACCGCCTCGAGGCTCGGCTCTGGCAGCGGCTTGGGCGCATGGGCGTCAGGGTGGTGCGCCGGCTGCCCGGGACCGAGGAGCGCTGCTGGATCCCGATGGGCGGGCCGCTGCCTCGGCCCGGGGGGCGTGTGGTGCCGGTCGGCTCCGCGGCGGGTTGGGTGCACCCGGCGAGCGGCTACCTGCTCGGTCACGCGCTGCGGTGGACCGGCGAGCTGGCGGCGTGGCTGTCGGACCGGGAGACGGTGACGGCCGATGAGGCCTGGGAGCAGATCTGGCCGGGTCCGCGGCGTCGCGCCTGGCGGCTCTACCGGTTCGGGATGGAGTTCCTGCTCACGCTCGACCAGGCGGGGATTTCGGAGTTTTTCGAGCGGTTCTTCTCGCTGCCGCCCGGTCGGACGGAGCGCTACCTGTCGGCGACCGCGAGCGACGCGGAGGTCGCCAGGACCATGGGCGAGTTCTTCATCGCGTCACCGTGGAGGCTCCGCGCGCGGCTCGCGGCTGCGGGCATCGACGAGCTGCTCGGCTGACCGTCGGGGCTACCGATGGCGGCGGCGACGGCGAAGCGTGAGCAGCCCGAGCAGCGCCGGCCAGAGCGATGCCACGCCGGCGGCGGGGGCGGCGCTGCAGCCTTCGGTCCCGATGCTGCGGCTGCTGGCCTCGCGCGGAGGCCCGAACCCGGGGGTTCCGTCGCCGATCGCGGAGGTGTCGTCGATGCCGCCGGTGTCGTTGCCCGTGTCGGCGTCGCCGCCTGCATCGGGGGTCGGGCCGGAGTCAGGCGAGGTATCGGCGGTGGCGTCGGGGCCGGCGTCAGCCGTGGTGTCTCCGCCTGCATCGACACCGGTGTCGGCGCCAGGCGCGGCGCAGAGCCCGTCGGCGTCGCAGACCTCGCCGGGGCGGCAGTTGTAGACGTCGGCGGCGGGCTCCTCGCAGTCGGGGTCGAAGGCGCCGCAGGCGCAGTCGCAGCCGTCGCCGCCGGCCCAGTTCGCGTCGGGGCAGGTCCACGCTGGCGGCGGGGCGTCGCCACACTCGTCGGGGCAGGCCTCTGCGTCGCGGGCGTCGCACTGGTTGTTGCCGCAGGTGCTGGCGCAGTCATCGGGGCACGACGCCTCGGTCTCGCCGTCGCCGCAGAAGGCATCGCCGCAGACGGCGGCGGTCCCGCAGAGCCGCTCGCTCTGGTAGCCGGTGCTGCAGAGGTCCTGGACGGCGTTGAAGGCGTAGATGACGCCCTCGCCACCCATGCTGCCGCCCGACTCGGGGACATCATTCACCCGGACGCAGCCGCCCGAGAAGGTGTAGTCCTGGTCGCCGTTGACGAGGATGCCGACGACGCGCCGCGCCTCGTCAAAGACGCCTGAGCCCGAGTTGCCCCCGAAGGAGTCGGTCGAGGCGCGAAAGTACTCGCCACCCGACGGGTCGGGATCGAGCACCGACCCGCCGTTGTCGATCTTGGCCGGCAGCCCGCTGCCGAATCCGATGATCGTGACGGGCTGCCCCTGGTCGAGGAGCTGCCTGCGACCGACGACCTCTGCCGGCTGGTGACGCGGGGTCGCGGGCCGGTCGAGCTTGACGATGGCGTAGTCGAGCGAGCTCGAACGCGATGGCTGCTCGGTGACGAGGATCTGCGCGCACTCGTAGACGTCGGCGACCTCGATGGTAGCGAGCTCGGTCTCGGACTCGAGGTAGTAGTTGAAGACCCAGACGGCGCGGCTGCAGGCCGTGGAGCTGTCGGCACAGTGGCCGGCGGTCAGGACCAGGTCGTCATCGATCAGGGTGCCGGAGCAGCTCGCCGCGGTGATCTGGTCATAGAAGCGCTCGTCGCGGCAGAGGCCCTGCGACCGCCCGAGCGTCCCGCCGACCGGTGTGAAGGTGCCGTCGCCGTTGGACTCGAGCGAGGAGCCATCCATGAGCGCGACGATCGACTGTCGCGTGAGGTCTCGCAGTGCGGGGTCGGGGTGCGCGTAGTAGTCCAAGCGGTCGTCGCGGCCGTAGACGACCTCGCCCGGTTGCGACCGGAGCTCGGGGCCCCGGGAGTCGCCACCGGGAGCGGCCGCGTCGGGCGGAGCGCACGAGGCAGCGAGGATCACAAGCAGCGGTGAGGCGGAGCGGAGGGTCATGTCGCGCGGCTGGAACCACTCCCGGCGGTGTTACCCGGAGTGCTCCAGAAGCTAGCCCCCGCGCCGGGGCGAAGCAAGCCACACAGCGGCCGCCGCCTCAGCGGCCGAAGACGACCGTGCGCCGCCCGTGCACCAGCACCTCGCGGCGGCAGTGCGACCAGACGGCCCGCGCGAGCACCAGCTTCTCGAGGTCGCGGCCCTTTCGCACCAGGTCGTCAACGCTGTCGCGGTGTGAGACGTGTGTGACGTCCTGCGCGATGATCGGGCCCTCATCGAGCTCCTCGGTCACGTAGTGGCTCGTCGCGCCGATGATCTTCACGCCCCGGGCATGGGCGGAGTGGTAGGGCCGCGCACCCGGGAAGGCAGGCAGGAAGCTGTGGTGGATGTTGATGATGCGCCCCGGCAGGGCCTGCACCAGCGTCGGCGAGAGGATCTGCATGTAGCGGGCGAGGATGACGGTATCGACGCCATGCTGCTCGACCAGGGCAAGCTGCGCTGCCTCGACCTCGGGCCGCGTCGATGGCTGCACGTCGAAGGCATAGAAGGGAATCCCGAAGCGTGACGCGATCGCCGACGCAAACCCGTGGTTCGAGGCGATGAAGGCGACCTCTGCGTTCCACTCGCCCGACTCGCACCGCGCCAGGATATCGTACAGGCAGTGGGGCAGCTTCGAGACGAACAGCGCGAGGCGGACCCGCTCGTCGCCAAAGTGGACGCGCCATTTCATATCGAAGGTCCGCGCGACGCTCCGGTCAAAATCCGGACCGATTTCGTCGGCGCAGAGCCTGAAATTCGAGATTTCCCACTCCGCCCGCATGAAGAACACGCCCTCATCGGGGTCGACGTGCTCCTCAAGGCTGACGATGTTCCCGTCGCGGGCGAGGATGTAATTGGCCACCGCGGCGACGAGCCCGGGCTGGTCGGGGCAGTGGATCAGCAGGATCGCGGTGCGCTTCATGGGGTCGCTGCGCCTCAGTCCTGGCAGGCCGGATCGCAGACCTGCGCCTCGACCTGGCAGCAGGGGTCCGACAGCTTGGCGGGGTCGCAGCAGGACCCGGTCGGCGTGATCGAGTCGAAGAGCTCATCGCGGCGGCCGACGACCTCGTCGCAGGTGATCCGGCCGTCTGCGTTGGCGTCGAAGTTGCGCGCACCGCCCTGGCCGTCGATGCGGACGCGGGCAAACCGGCTCCGGTCGCGGTTCGACCAGATATCATACTGCGACTTGCAGAGCGGCTGTGTGGCATCGACGATGATCTGGCGCGTGACCGACACCACCGAGCCCTCGATGCGGTCGGGCTCGACGAACCGGCCGTCGAAGTAGGAGATGGCGCGCTGGGCCACATAGGCGACGCAGCCCCCGGTGAAGCTGAGCGAGGCGGCCGGCAGCCCGTCGCCGTCGGTGTCCACGACCGTCACCTGGTCGGCCGACGAGGGGAAAGGGTCGGTCAGCGGGTTCTCGAACGACATGCCCCAGAGCTCGACAAACGCGCCCGACGCGTAGCCGTCTCCCTTGGCGCCCGGCAGGAACCTGAAGTCGGTGCCGCGGCGCACCCGCCGTGTCCCGTCGACGAGGCCTCCGCGCGTCGTGAACTTGAGCGCGTTGACCGTGCCCTGCGAGGGCGTCGGCTGGATGCGGTAGACCGGGGAGAGCTCGATGCCGCAGTTCTCCCACTGCTCGACGAGCGAGCCATGCTCGTCCTGCGTCGACGTCACCAGGTAGAGCGACTTGTTGAACTGCTCGTCGTACGAGGTGAACTTCACACACGACGAGGTCTGGTTGAACTGCACCCAGGTGCCGTCGAGCTTGGGCAGCCAGGTCGCGCCCTCGGGGGCGGGGTGGCTGCCGCAGGTGGCGTCGACCTCGCCGCTGCCGTCGGGGCCCGTGTCGTCGGCAGAGCCGTCGGGCTCGCCGGTATCGACCGGGGTATCGGGCAGCGTGTCGCCGACGGCCTGGTCGCCGAAGGCGTCGTTGGTGGGGGCGGCCGGCGCGGAGCACGCCGTGGTGAGCAGCAGCACGGCCGGCAGAATCGACAGGACCGTGTGGATGGTGTGGTTCATCAGAAGCTCCAGGTCGCGTCGATGCCAAACGAGGCCAGCCAGCCGCCGCTCGACCAGCCAGGAAAGCCGGGGTTCGCGGTCTGCAGGCCCGGGTTGCCGGGAGGAGCGCCGGGCGTGACCGGCACGTCGGGGCTCTCGTCGCAGATCAACGAGTCGTCGCTGCCGCACGCCGGGTAGGCGGCGGCTGCCCGCTTGGTCACGCTCCGCTCGATCAACCCCTGGAACTGCGCGTGCACGCCCATGCGGACCTTCGAACCGCCGAGCGCGAAGTCGCGGCCCATGCCGCCGCTCGCGACCACGCGGTCGTTGTCGACGTAGTTGTAGCGCCCGCGCATGTCGGGCACCGGCGTCGGCTCCCAGCCGAACCCGGCCCGGAGCCAATTCGCCTCTCCCAGCTTCTGCTCGGCGCCCAGCCGCAGGCTCCAGGTGTCGTTGAACCCGGGCCGGTGGTCGTGGTTGTCGACGAAGTTCGACCACTGCGACCACACCGCGTCGAGGTTGAGCTCGGTGTCCCCGAGCGTGCCGGCGGCACCCAGGGCGACCTGGGTCGGCGTGTAGTTCATCACGATGTTCATCGGCTGCTTGAAGGGGTAGGCGTCAGCCACCGCCGGGTCGTCGTGCGAGCCGAGCAGCTGCACGGTCGTGGTCCCGGTGAAGGCCATCTTCTGCTCCGCGCGGTAGGCCAGCGCGAGGTTGAGCCCCGGGAGCGGTGTCAACAGCAGGCCGGCCGTCGGCTTGATCGAGGCCGGGATCTCGAGGCCCACGTTGAGGTCCATGCGCCCGGGGTTCAGCGGGTCGGCGAGGTAGGCCTCGTTCGTCGTGCGCGTCGAGGGCATGTACGACAGCCCCGCGCCGATCGACAGCCAGGGCGTGAAGCGCCGGGCGGCCGCGAACAGGATGGTCGCATGCTCGACCCGCACACCCAGCAGGTCGAACTGCAGCGTGTTGCTGAAGTACTGCTGCCGCTCGTCAGAGAAGACCGAGCGGGCCGGCACCGACGAGGCGAGCGGGAGCGCCGCGACGAAGCCGACGCGAAAGGCGTCGGAGCCGAGCGCAGAGGTCGCGCCGATCTCGATGAAGGCGCTGCTCGCCGGTGTGGGCGGGTCGGCCCGGTCGTTCAGCAGGTAGCCGACGCCGATGTGCGAGTCGTCGTCGTCGGGGTTGTCGTAGCCGGCGGGGCGCTCCGCCAGGCGGATCTGGAGCTCGTTGGCCGTGAAGAAGCCTCCGGCGCCGGCGCAGGGCGGGCTGAGCACCATGGTCGCGGGGTTGTAGTAGACGCCGGCGTAGTCCCGGGCGCTCGCGGTGTTGGCCCCGGCCATGGCGGCGCCGCGCGAGCCGAGCCCGTGGAGGTCGAAGGGGTTGGCGGCGGCCGGCGCGGCGAGGCAGGCGATCGCCACGCCTGCCGCGAGCGCTACGAGTGTGGCCGGTTGGCCTCGGTGTCCGGGTCCGGGTTCAGACTTCTGCTTCGCCATGCCACGCCTCGCCATGCCACCCTCGAGCAACGCCGGCAGGGTGGCCCGATGGCGCGCGGGAGTCAACCGCGAACCGCCGCCCACCGCTCCGCGCGGCGCGTCGGGTGGCCCTCGGACTGGAACGTGTTCCATTCGGCCCTCGCCCGCACTAGCGTCAGGCTCCCCTGTCCCGGCTCTGGGAGTCCCTGTCCATGTCGATGCCCTCCTTCGGTTTCTGGAACCAGGCCACGCAGCATCCCGACGACATCGCCGTCGTCGAGCCCGATGGCCGCACGGTCACCTTCGCCGCGCTCCACGCGCAGGCGAACCGCATCGCCCACGGGCTGCACGCCGCAGGGCTGCGTCGCGGAGACTGCATCGCCATCATGCTCGAGAACCGCTCCGAGACGCTCGCGCTCTTCATGGCGGTGGCGCAGTCGGGCCTCTACCTGACGCCGCTGAACACACACCTCGCGCCGCCCGAGGCCGCCTACATCGTGCAGGACTGCGAGGCCCGCGTGACGGTCTGCTCCGCACGCACCGCCGAGCTGATGCGCCGCGCGCTCGACAGCATCGACTACCCCGCGGAGCGGCGCTTCTCGGTCGACCCGGTCGATGGCTTCAGGCCGCTGTCCGACCTGACCGACGGCCAGCCCGCCACGCCCCCCGCGGAGCGCTGGGCAGGCACGACGATGACCTACACCTCGGGCACCACCGGCCGGCCCAAGGGGGTTCGACGGCCCTTCGGCGACCTCGACCCTGAGACGGTCTCGACCCGCCAGGCGATGTTCCTCTTCTTGTTCGGGATCACCCCGCGCGACCACGGGGTGCACCTCGTCGTCGCGCCGCTCTACCACACGGCCGTCATCAACTTCGCGTCCAACCACCTGCACCTGGGCCACACGGTCGTGTTGATGGACCGCTGGACCCCCGAGGGCATGCTCGACCGGATCTCGCGCTACCGGGTCACGACGACCCACATGGTGCCGACGATGTTCACCCGCCTGCTCAAGCTGCCCCAGGCGGTGCGGGACGCGTGCGACGTCTCGTCGCTGCGCCACATGATCCACGGCGCCGCACCCTGCCCGATCGAGGTCAAGCGGCAGATGCTCCAGTGGTGGGGCGATACCGTCTATGAGTACTACGCCGCCTCCGAGGGCGGCGGCACGCTCGCCACACCGTCGGACTGGCGCGCTCGGCCGGGCACGGTCGGAAAGCCCTGGCCGATTTCGCGCATCCGCATCCTCGACGACCAGCACCAGCCCGTGCCCGCGGGCACGCCCGGCACCGTCTGGATCGCCATGGGCGAGCACACCTTCAAGTACCACAAGGACGACAAGAAGACCTCGGACTCGTGGCGCGACGGCTTCTTCACCGTCGGCGATGCCGGGTTCGTCGATGCCGACGGCTTTCTCTTCTTGTGTGACCGAAAGGCCGACATGATCATCGCCGGCGGCGTGAACATCTACCCGGCCGAGATCGAGTCGACGCTGAGCCAGCACCCGGCGGTCGACGACGTCGCGGTGTTCGGGGTGCCCGACGACGACATGGGCGAGGCCGTCAAGGCGGTCGTGCAGCCGGCCGCCGGCCGCGAACCCTCGCCCGAGCTCGCCGCGGAGATCACCGCCTGGGCCGCCGAACGCCTCGCCAAGTACAAGCTCCCGCGCACGATCGACTTCATCGAGACCATGCCGCGCGACCCCAACGGCAAGCTCTACAAGCGCACGCTGCGCGACCCGTGGTGGTCCGGGCGCTCCCGCGGCGGTGTGCTCCCGGGCTAGGCCGGCGCGCTGCGTCATCGAACGCGCTTGAGTGCGGCCGCCGCCCGGGCGATACCGTGACGCCGACCCTCGCTGCGAGTGCCCCGATGCCCCGAACCCGCTGCTGGCTCCTGCTGCTGCACGCCACCCTCGCCGCCTGCGCCGACCGTGCCGCCCCTGGCGACGCGGGTGACACGACCGAGGCCGCCGACGGCTCCAGCGACGCGGGCGACGCGACCGATGCCGCCGACGGCTCCGGCGACGCGGGTGACACGACCGAGGCCGCCGACGGCTCCGGCGACGCGGGCGACACGACCGAGGCCGCCGACGGCTCCGGCGACGCGGGCGACACCGGGCAGATCCCCGACGACTGGCAGACCCGCTGCCCGGAGCCCCCGGCCGGCCCCGAGCCTGCTGCCGGCCGCTGGAACCTCAGCCTCTTCCACTTCAACATCCAGTACGTCGCCGGCGGCACCGAGGGCTTTGCCGAGATCGCCTCGAACGCGCCGGCGGCGGCCGGGCTGTTCGACCTGTCGGAGCGCGAGGTCGAGGACCGCATCGTGACGGAGTCGGTGGTCCCGCTGCTCGAGATCCTGGAGCGCCACCCGACGATGGCGCTGACGTTCGAGCTGCAGGGCTACGCGGCCGATGTGATCCGGGAACGACACCCCGAGGTTCGGTCGCGCATGGCGGCGCTGGTGGCCGAAGGGCGCCTTGAGCTGGCGTCGATCCACTGGAGCGACCAGTTCTTCTTGGCGTTCGGGCGGCGCGACATGGACGTCTCGTGGGAGCTGACGCAGCAGAGCTTCGCGCGGGCAGGGCTGCCGCTGTCGCCGGTGGTCTTCACGCAGGAGGGCCAGTTCGGGCCGGGCTTCGCGTCGTGGCTGGCGGCGAAGCGACCCGACGCGGTGATGGTGATCCCGAGCAACCTGTCGCGCTTCTACGCCCAGTCCTTCGCCGACGCGCCGTTGCTGCGGTACGGGGCGCTGACGTCGATCCTGCCGCGCGGCTTTTCGTCAGGCATGGTTGATCGTGGATTCAGCTTCTTCGACGATGGCGAGCTCGCGGCCACCGCCGACCTGAACCCCTACGTGGGGCGCGCCTTCGTGCGCAACGCCGGGGCGATCCGCGACTACGAGATCGAGCTGATGTGCGCGGAGCGGAACGGCTACCGCGTGGGCCGGATCGAGGACTACGTGCAGGCGGTGCGAGGTGCGGGCGCCGAGCCCGTGGAGCACCCGCCGCTGCTCGACGGCACGTGGCAGCCAAGGTCGACGCGCGGGCCGCTGCGGTGGATGGGGGGCGCGGGTGACCTGTGGGGGCGCCATGAGCGCGACCTCGCGGTGCTGACCGCCTGTGTCGAGGCGCGCCACGACCTGCTGACGCTCGAGACGCTGCTCGCCGCCCCGGGCGAGGCGTCGGCTCCGGCGCTCGGCGCGGCCGCTGCCTCGCGCGACGAGGCGTGGCGGGAGCTGCTCTGGGGGCAGGTGTCTGACGCCCGGGGTGTCAACCCGTGGCATGGCGAGGTCGAGTACGGGCTGCGGCACTGCCGCGCGGCGTCAGACGGTGCCCGGGGTGCGACGGTGGCGCTCGGGCTCGCGGGCTACCCGGGGTTCAGGGTGTCGGGGCTGCTTGTGGACACCCGGGCAGGGACGATCCGCGAGGGTGGGTCGCTGCCGGAGCCGGCGGAGGCCGCAGTCGAGGCGCCTTTTGCGATCGAGCTTGAGGCGAACGGGCGCGCGGCGACCGCGAGCTGGACAGCGTGGCGCGACGAGGAGGATGCGGAGGTGCTGACGCTCCGGGTCGACTGGCCGGCGATCGAGGGTGAGGCTGCCCGGTACATGGCCTGCACCGGGGGTGACGAGTCGCGGCGGTGGGACTGCGTGCGCGATCCGGTGCCGATGGAGGTCAGGCTGCCGCGCAGGCCCGGGTTCGTGGGGCTGGTGCCGGCGCTGTCAGAGGAGCTTGTCCGGCACGACGAAGCCGACTTCGACCTTCAGGACGAGGCGCGGAGCGACGCGGCGTGGGTGCCGGTGGCGTCGGGGCTGATCGACCTGGGCGACGGCTGGTTCGCGGTCAAGGAGGTGACGACCACGCACGTGGCGGTCGGCTGGCCGGCAGGGTCGCCGCAGAACGCCTGGGTTCGGCTCCGCAACGAGACGCTGCAGGGGTTCGAGGAGGGCACGTGGCGCATCTGGGTGACGCGCTCCGAGGCGGCGGCGCGTCGGCTTGCGGTGCGCAACGAGTGGCCGCTGCGGCGTGTTGCGATCCGCTGAAGCGGCGGTGGTGGCCGATGTGCGGCACGGGCCGGTGCCGTGGTCGCGGCGGTCAGAACCGCAGGCCAAAAATGGGCACCGCCGGCGGACCGAAGCCCGCCGGCGGCGGCTGCCACGGGGGGGAGGAGGGGAAGAGCCCGCAGCAGCTAGTTCTGGTTCGGTTTTCAAGGGATGTTGGACCGTGAGGCCCGCACCCCGCATGGCCGCCGGAACAACCATGGCTTCGATGTAGATCGCGAGCGTGATCCTTGCAAGCGGTTTTTGCTCCCCCGTCTGACGGGCTGTCGGGGGCGGCCCGCGCGGGGCTGGCCCGACCCGAGAGACACAGCCAGAACTCGATTCGGCGCGCGCCCTGCGGCAGACTGGCGCAGGCGGCGCGGCGCGGCGCGTCGCCGTCCGAGACCGCCCGACCCCCGAGCCAGCTCCATGCCTCGCCCCGTCTCGCTCACCGCCCTTGCCGCCGCCTCCGCGGCGCCGACGCGGCCTGAAGGTCGCTGCCGAGGTTCGCTGCTGCTGGGGTGGGCCGCCAACCTCGACCGGAGGTGGGGGCCCGGGACCGCGGAGCAGCTTCGGCGGGAGGCGGGCGTCGCGGCCGCGTCGCTGCCGGACGCGCCGGCGCCCGAGGCGTGGCTGCCGGCCTGGACGCAGCTCGCCGTGACGCGCTGGCTGCTCCACAAACGCCTCGATGGCGACCCGTGCGCGCTGATCCGTCTCTTCACCGAGGATGCCGCGCGCGACGGCGGGGTGGCGTCGCGGGCGCTGGCCAAGGCGGGCCCGGGGGTGATGTACCGGGCCGCCGGCCTGCTGCACCCGCATGTCTATGATGTCGGCCGCGCCCGGGGCAGCGTCTCGCGCGACCAGGTCTCGGTGCACTTCTCGGGCGCGCCGCTGATCGCGGATCCGACGTGGCGGATCATCCAGTGGGTCGCGAACGACCTTGGCGTGCGGGCGATGGGCTGGTCGCAGGCGCGGCTCGAGGGGGTCGATGACGACAACGGCGGCTTCGAGCTGGTGATCCGGCGCTGAGGCTCGTCGGCCGGCTCAGTCGCGGAGCCGGATGGTGGGGAGCTCGGGCGCGGCCGGGGTTGGCTGCCGTGTCGTCGGCGGCGGAGACGCAGGGGGCTGCTCCGCCGCGCGCGGCTCCTCGGGCGGGCGGGGCTTTCGGGGCGTGGGGCGCGGCTTGACGGGTTCTGCGACCGGTTCGGGCTGCGCGGAGGCCGGCGGCACGGCGACCGGCGCGGCCACCGGGGCCGGGCTCGCCGCTGGCGCCGAGGGGGCGGCGACCGGCTCGAGGGTGGCCAGGGCGGTGGCCTCGACGCCGGAGGTGCCGCGCAGCGTGAGGGTGGCATCGGCGTGACCCGGGAGCCGTGCGGTGAGCTCGACCGGCGGTGGCGGGAGGTCGGCGATGGGGATGCGCGCGGGGGTGGTGCCAACGATCCGGTTGCCGTGCCGGAGCGTGGCGCCGGAGGGCTGGGTGAAGACCTCGTAGAAGTCGGCGGCGGGGGCCGCGGCGGGTTCGACGACGCTGGGCGCCGGCGCGTCGGCACGCGTCACGAACCAGCCGATGAAGCCGGCAGCGAGCACCCCGGCCGCCACGAGGCCCGCGCGCACGCCGGAGCCTGGGGCCCGGTCGAGGCCCGCCTCGACGAGCGCGAGGCGGGTCTCCTCGCTCGGCGTCCTCGCGGGGCGGGGTGGGGCGTGGGTCTCCGTTGCCGGTGGCGTGTGAGGGGCAGCGGTCGGCACCCCGCCGGTGTGGCGTGGCGCCGGCATGGGGGCCGTCCCGGACATCGCGGAGAGCATCTCGGTGGCGGTCGCAAGGCGGTTGGCCTCGCGCTTCTCCACGGCACGGGCGATGACGGCGCCGAGCGGCCCGTGCCGGGTGGAC
>JBILLP010000287.1:0-5099 GCA_044376025.1 Bradymonadia bacterium | reverse complement strand
CTGCCGAGCCCAGCGCCGCGCGCATCGTGGCGCCCCTGCAGGTATTCGGTCTTGAGGCGCGCCATATCGACCGACGCGGGGCACTCGCTCTTGCACCCCTTGCACCCGACACACAGGTCGAGCGCCTCGCCCAGCTCGTCAGACGAGAAGAGGTCGGTCGCGCCCTGCTGCAGCAGCAGCCGAAACAGGTTCGCACGCCCGCGGGTCGTCTCGCGCTCTTCGCCGGTCACCATGTACGACGGGCACATCGTGCCGCCCATCGACGCGCCCTTGCGGCAGACGCCGGCGCCGTTGCAGCGCTCGATCGCGCGCTGGAAACCGCCGCTCTCCGCATACCCGAACACCGTCGGCACCTCGTTCTGGCGATACGACGGGTGGTAGCGCCAGTCGTTCTCCATGGGCTGGGTATCGACAATATTGTTCGGGTTCATCAACCCGACCGGGTCGAAGGCGCGCTTGACCGCGACGATCCAGCCGTAGGCCTCGCTGCCCATCACCCGCTCGATGTAGGGGCCGCGCACGCGGCCGTCGCCGTGTTCGCCCGACAGCGAACCCCGGTATTTCTTGACCAGGTCGGCGACGTCGGCGGCGATCGCCGAGGCCCGCGCCACGTCGGCGGGATCCTTGAAATCGAGCTCGGGCCGCATGTGCAGCTCGCCGACCGAGGCGTGCGCGTAGTAGACGCAGGCGACGCTGTGGCGCGCCATCACGGCCGCGAATTCCCGGATATAGGCCGGCAGGTCGACCACCGATACCGCCGTGTCCTCGACCAGCGTCTGCGGCTTGACGTCGCCCGGGCTGCCCATCAGCACGCCGAGCCCGGCCTTTCGGAGCTCCCAGATGCTGTGGATGCGCGGCGGCGCGATGATCGGGTGCGCGTAGCCGAGCGATTGCGAGCGCAGGTCGGCGACCACCCGCTCGCAGGCCGCTCGCGCCTCGTCGGGCGAGTCGGCGAAGAACTCGATCACCAGGATCGCGCCCGGGTCACCCTCGAGGAACCACCGGTTCTTGTCCTGCTCGAGGTTGAGCGCGGCGAGGTCGAGCGTGCGCTTGTCGAGCAGCTCGACCGCGGCCGGCCTGTGGCGAACCGCCTCGACCGTCGCCCGCAGGGCCTCGTCGATCGTCTCGAAGTGCGAGGCGACCACCATCGTCGCCCGTGGCAGCTCCGACAGCCGGAGCGTCGCGGTCCGGGTCAGCGCGAGCGTGCCCTCGCTGCCGCACAGCAGCCGTGCGAGGTTGGCGGGGCGCGCCGGAGCGTCGCCCAGCCAGGAGTGGGTCAGGTCGTCGAGCGCGTAGCCGGTGTTTCGCCTGATGACGTCGGGCTTGGGGAAGGCCTCGCGGATCGCCTCGTGGCGGCCCTGCACCAGCCCGCGCAGCGCCCGCAGCCCGCGGCCCAGCGCGGAGTCTGCCTGCTCGGCCGCCAGCCAGGCGGCTTCGTCCATGTCCCCGACCGTCGCCTCGGTGCCGTCGGCGAACACCACGTCGAGCGAGACGAGGCTCTCGCGTGTGGTCCCGTACCAGATGGAGTACGAGCCACACGAGTTGTTGCCGACCATGCCGCCGATCATGCAGCGGTTCGAGGTCGAGGTGTCGGGGCCAAAGAGCAGCCCGTGCGGCTTGAGGAAGCGGTTCAGCTCGTCGCGCACGACGCCCGGCTCGACCGTGACGGTGCGTGCTGCGGCGTCGAAGGCGACGATGCGGTTCAGGTAGCGCCCGGTGTCGACCACGAGGCCCGGGCCGACCGCCTGCCCCGACAGGCTCGTGCCGGCGGTGCGGGCGGTGATCGGCAGCGCGTGCCGGGCGCAGATGCGCACGATGTGGGCCAGATCGTCGCCGGTCCGGGGCAGCGCGACAGCCACCGGGACGAGCTCGTAGATCGAGGCGTCGGTGGCGTAGAGCGCCCGGTGCACGTCGTCGTCACGGACCTCGCCCGCCAGGGTCGCCCGGAGCTCGTCGAGCGCCGCCCTGAAGTGCGGTGGGATCGGCGGCATGCGCAACGTCTTCGATCGCGACGCTCCGGCACCGGCTGGCTGCGGAGCACTCGGGGCGGCGAGTTCGGTCGTCATAGGCGCCGTCGGGGGCGGGGGGCAGGGTCGCGGCCGCGACCTCTGCCAAGCTAGTGCCCGGCACGCTGGAGTGCAAAGGCCCGCGCCAGCCCGCGTCATACCGTGTTCAGCGCCGCTCGGTGCGCGCCCAGCGGAACCCGCGGTCGAAACCCTGCTGCCGCGCACTGGCCGAGCTCCGCTCGCTCGCCCGCAGCTCGCCGGTGCGGGAGTAGAAGCTCCCGCCGCGCACCACCCGCGTGGTCGAGGGGCTCATCTCGACCTCGATGGGGTCGGTCGCTGTCGCGGCGAACTGGTCGTCGCGGCGGTCCCAGACCCACTCCGAGGCGTTGCCGAACAGGTCGTGGAGACCGAACGAGGTCGGCTCGAGCCTGCCGACCGACTGGAGCCCGAGGCAGGTGCTCGGCCGATCGGGGTGGTCGACGCAGACGCCGCCCTCGACCTCGGAGTTGCCGCAATACCAGGCGATGTCGCCCAGCAGGCCGACGAGGCGGCAGCTCGACGAGGTCACCTCGAGCGAGCGGATCGGGCTCGAGTCGAAGCCGGCGGCCGCGACCTCCCACTCCGCCTCGGTGGGCAGGCGGTAGCCGTCGCAGTCATCGATGCGGCCGCTCGTGCTCGTCGCGCGCGGGATCGAACCACACCGGAGCGTCCCCGCCGCCACGTCGCCGGAGCAGTCTGCGCCCGCAAGGTCGAAGCAGGGCGGCAGGCCCTCGGACTCTGAGCGGGCGTTGAGCCAGGCCAGTGCGGCATACCACGAGAGGTCGACCACCGGGCAGGTGTCGCCGCACACCGAACCCGCCGGCAGCCCGCCGAGCAGCGCGCCCCAGTCCGCCTCGGTGACCTCGGTCGTCGACAGCAGCCAGGTGCGGGTCAGCGTCACGATGCGGGCGCGCTCGTCTTCGCTCGCGGCGTCGTCCCAGTCGGCGGCACCGAGCTGGGCGACCGTCGGGGCGAACCGCGCGGCGTCGAGCGGGTGGCAGCGCCCGTCTGAACAGCGCTCGCCGGCACAGTCGTCATCGGTGCGGCACTCCGCGACATAGCCCACGTCGCCGAGCGTGGTGTTGCCGATCCAGCCCACGCCGGCGACCGAGACGCGGTAGAGACAGCTCGTGCCGCGCGCCGGGGGAGAAGGATCGGTGATCACCTGCGTCGTCGCGCTCAACTGCCTCCACGTGCGCGACGCGGGGTCGTACTTGTCCCAGTCGTAGTAGTAGAACCCCGGCTTGCGCGTGGCGGTGACGAGGTTCGAGGGCGCGGAGGCCCCGGCGGCGTTTCGGCTGCGCACGCGGTAGAGGTTGGGTGCGGCGGGCACCCGCACCGGCTCGTCGGCGGTCAGCGTCACCCCGCCCGACGTCCCGTTCGACGCGGAGAGGGCGCGCACGGTGATGGCGCCGTGGTTTGCAAAGAGGTCGGCGTAGCGCTCCGAGCTTCCGAGCCGCTGCCAGATCTGGCTGTCACCGCGCTCGAGCTCGTAGCCCTCGAGCGGCAGGGGATCCCGCGAGGCGTTGACCGGCTCGCTGCGGTCGCCCTCGCCCGCGACGCCGACGGCCGCCACGCGGTACCACTGCTCAGGGCCCCGTGGCGCGGAGTAGGGCGTCCACCGGAGCACGATCGAGACGCCGCCGGTGTCGTCGCTCGCGAGCAGCAGCGTCGGTGCGTCGGGCGGCCCGCCTGCGGGGGCCTCGAGGTCGGTCCACGAGGTGCCGGTGAGTTCTGCGACCTCGACCTCATTTCGATAGACCCGGTGGGCCAAGGCGCCCTCGACGCTCGACCAGCTCAGCGTGATCGCGGAGGGCTCGCTGGTGGTCGTCGCGGCGAGGCCGGTCGGGGCCGCCGGGCGGGTGTACATCTCGGTGGCGTCGCCGCCGGCGAGCAGGCCGTCGCGGCCCGAGAAGGCCCGTACGAGGTAGCGCCGCCCGGGTTCGAGGCCGGCGAGCTCCGCCTGCACCGGCCGGTCCGGGCCGGTTGCATGCTCGACCGCGCGACAGAGGCTCGTCGCGGCGGCCGGATCGGGGAGCTGCGCCGCGTCGGCACAGAGGCGCCAGGTCTCGAGCGTGGTGCGCTCGGGCGGCGGGATCGTCGCCGTGATGCCGCTCGAGGTGGAGCTGACCCACACCGGGGCGCCCGGTCGCCACGACGCAGGGGCGACGCCGTCTGCGCCTTCGTCGTGGCACTCGCCGAGCCGGTTGCAGACGCGACCCTCGCCACACTGCGCCGACTCGGTGCAATCCTGCCGGATCGGCTGCAGCGCACAGCCGCCCCATGTCGGCACGAACGCGAGCGACGACGCCACGAGGAGCGCCCGGCGGGCATTCGGTAGAAGGGTCGCTGCGGCAACGCGAGGCATCTCTGCTCCTCGGGCCCGGGCATTCCGGGGGAGTGCGCTTGCAGAATCCGTATGCAGTTCCCTAGACTATCCATATTCACCCCGCAAACGTGATCCGTACCAACACGGGCCCCTCTGCAAGGTCGCTCCCGCATGCCGACTCCGTCGCCAGGCTCGCACGAGGCCACCACCGAGGAGCGCCCGCCTTCTGGGGAGAAGCGGGCAGAGAGGCTCCGTATGGTCTGGTATGCCCCTGACGGCGAGCGCGGCGCGGCGCGCATCGACGAATATGTCGAGATCGGGCGGGGCTCCGTGACCGCCCCGATCCACGATCGGCACATGTCGCGGAGCCACTTCGCGATCCGGCGACGGCGCGCCCACTGGGAGCTCATCGACAAGGGCTCCCGCAACGGCACCGCTGTCAACGGCACGCCGGTGCTGTCGTGCATCGTCTCCCCGGGTGACGTCATCCGTGCCGGCCACTCGCTCTTTGTGCTCGACGCGACGAGCCGTCCGGAGCTCCCCGATGAGGCGACCGAGTCGTTCGTCTCGCTCGGGCTCGAAGCCGATGCGCGGCGCGCTGCCCGTGGCGCGGCCCCGGTGCTGCTGCTCGGGCCGACCGGGGCCGGCAAGTCGCACCTCGCCCGACGCATCCACGACTGGTCGCGACCCGGTCGCCCCTTTGTGCAGGTCAACTGCGCGGAGTT
>JBILLP010000286.1:0-5102 GCA_044376025.1 Bradymonadia bacterium | reverse complement strand
GAGTCGTGCGGCTCCCCTCGCTGTTGGCGATGACGATGACCTCTCCCCCGACGGAGACCGCCACGCAGGAGTTCGTCGTTCCGAGGTCGATTCCAATGACGCGCGACATGTTCCAAACTCCACAACCCGGGAATTCATCGACGCTTCTTTGGCTACGCGAAGGCCCCCCGGCAGACAAGCCGAACGGCCAAGCCGCCGGAATCCATGGGGAACTAGAGCTCGCTCACCGTCGACCGGGTCGAGCCGGCCCCGCCTGCAGAATCCTCAGGCTCCGACTCGACCGTCTCATCCGCCCCATCGGCCCGGGGCGCGCTCCGGGAGTCCTCGTACCGGGGCCCGCCGCGCGAGACGACGACGAAAGCCGGCCTCAGCAGTCGCTCGTGAAGGCGGTAGGCCCGCTGGAACTCCCGCACCACCGTCCCGTCGGCCACCGAGGCGTCCTCGACCTGCTGCAGCGCCTCGTGGAGCTGCGGATCGAATTTCTGACCGAGCGACTCAACCGCCACGACCCCCTGCTTCTCGAGCGACTGGCCGAACTTGCGGAACACAAGCCGAACGCCCTGCACGAGGTTGTCGATGTCAGGGTTCCCGGTCGACGCCGGCGGCGCATGATCCATGGCCCGGTGCATGTCGTCGAGGACCGCGACCATCTCCTTGAGGACCGACTCCGCCGCGAACTGGCGCAGATCGGCGCTCTCCTTCTGGAATCGCTTCTTGGCATTCTCGAAGTCGGCCGCCTTGCGCAGGAACCGTCCCTTGAAATCCTCGGCTTCTGCCTGCGCGGTGCCAAGCGCAGCCTCGAGCTCGGCGATGCGAGCCTTGGCTACATCGAGCTCAGACTCCGGCTCGCCGTCGGGAGGCAAGAACAGATCGTCGTCAGGAGTGGTGCCGGTACCCTTGTCGTTCTCTTCGTTCGTCATCGCGCGACGGGGGAGGAGGGGGAGGAAGAAACGCATCACGGCTCGTTTCAGGGACCTTAGGAGCCGCAACGGTGTCACGTCAAAAGACATCTTCAGCCAAGGTGTCGGCGAGCGCGCGCGCGGCCTCCGAGAAGCGCAGGCCGCCGGGCTCCTCGACCGCCAGCCCCCGGTCGATCCACGCTCTGACGGGCCCATCGACCAACGGCCAGTCGTTGGCGAAGCGGTCCCGGAGCAGCCCGACATCGAGGGGATCCGAGCGGCGAAGGCCCAGCGCGATCAGCTCGCGAAGGTGCTGTGCGCTCGAGATCGTCTCGAACTCAGGCGCAGCGGCCACGGCGTCAAGGTAGCGCCTCGTGCTCGGCGCGTTCGCCCGCCTCGACACCGGGCCGGGTTCGCCACCGATGCGCAGCGAGTGGGCGCCCGGGCCCACGCCGAGGTACTCGTGGCCGAGCCAATAGCCTTGGTTGTGTTCTGAGCGCCCGGCAGCGCGGGCGAAGCTCGAGGTCTCGTACCGCTCGAAGCCGGCCGAGCCGAGCCGCGCCCCGCATGCAGCGTACGCATCGGCGAGTGCGTCGTCAGACCATGCCGACAGCAGGCCCCTCCGACGTCGGACAGAGAAGGCCGTGCGCGGCTCCCACGTCAGCTCGTACACCGACAGGTGGTCGACACCGTTCCAGCCAGCCACGAGGTCGACGTCTGCGACGAACCGTTCGAGCGAGTCCCCGGGCGCTCCGAAGATCAGGTCGACCGAGCAGTGCTCGATCCCGGCATGACGCACCGCGTCGACCGACCGCCGTACGTCCGCCCCGGTGTGCGATCGTCCAAGCACTGCCAGCACATCGTCGCGAAGGGCCTGGGCACCGAGTGAGACGCGCGTCACGCCAGAGGTACGCCACGCGAGTGCGCTGTCGCCCGAGACGTGCTCCGGGTTGGCCTCGATGGTCACCTCGCGGAGGTCGAGTTCCATCACCTCCGAGAGCAGTGCACGGGCACCATCGAGAAGCCGCTCGACCTCGCCTGGAGGGAGGATCGAGGGCGTGCCTCCGCCGAGGTAGATGGTCCGGAGGGTTCGACTCGCGAGTTCGTGCCGGCGGATGCGGACCTCCTCGAGCACGGCGTCGACGAACCTCGCCGCAGGGACCTTCGAGGTCACGGCCACGGTGAAGTCGCAGTAGGGGCAGCGCCGCAGGCAGAACGGGACATGCACGTACAGGCCGGCCACGCCGGTCGCTCGAAGCTCAGGGCCCGCGGGGGTCAGGGCGCCTCTCCCGGCTCGAAGGTACCCTGGTCGGCGGAGAGTGTGACCCGGGCAGGCCGGTACGAGGCGGGCGCGTGGCCCTCAGGCAGCCCCTCTTCGCCGACGCCCTCCCAGAGGAACATGTCCGGCGGCCTCGGAATCTCGAAGCGGTCCCGGAACAGTTCGATCCGGACGTCGTCGGCGCGGCCGGCATCGACCCGGTCGATCCGGTGGTAGTAGCGGTCGTCGGCCGTGATCTCGACGTGGGTCCAGTCGACGCGGGAGTCGTTGTGGAGCGTGATGAACACCGTGCCCTGAGCCGTTGCGCCGACACTCAGCACGGCATCGAGCCGACCGGTGTCCGCCCGGGCGCCGATCGACCAGGTGACTGACACCAGCGAGGCGATGACATAGGCCAGAACCGTCGCACCGCGGAGCCGGTCAAAGGGCTCGGCGTGGGCGCCGAACCAGGGCTGGAGTGCCCTCGGCAGCAGCGTCGACAGCCGTTGCTGCACCGTTGTGAGTGCGTTGGGGACCCTCATGCTGGGTGAGCTACCGGGGCTCCCGCCATCTGGCAACCGGCCATGAGGCGCGTCAACGAGGCGAGGCCAGGAGTGCGGAACGCTGCTTGCCCACTTGTCGCTGAGGGTGCTAGTTCCGCTCTCGCCTGGGCCTCAGCCGCCGCCGCCCGAAGCAAGCGGGCGCGGTTCGGCACTCGGTATGCCCGAGGGGGGGTGCAGTCGACAGGAGTGCGAATGAAGTTTGTCTGCGACGCCTGCGCGTCCCGGTACTACATCGACGATGCCAAGGTGAAGAACCGGGTGCTGCGAATCCGGTGCAAGAAGTGCGGTTTCGTGATGACGGTCCGCGAGGCGGTGGCTGGCTCCGCGGTCGCGCAGGGGCCACTGTCCGGGACGATCCCGCCGCAGCGGACGACTGCGGAGTCAGAGCGGGCGCCCATGCCGGACTCCGCGTCGGAGAGCTGGTTCTACGCGGTGTCCGGGCAGACCTTCGGGCCCTACTCCGTAGAGGAGCTTCTGCATCGCTACGCGTCGGGGCGCATCGGGGATGAGACCTACGCCTGGTCGGCAGGCCTCGGCGTCTGGAAGCCTGCGGTGGAGGTGGAGCCCTTCGGGAGCGCGATCCGTGCGGCGCAGGCGGCGCGGTCGCACGCAGCGGCAACCGCAGAGGTGGCGCTGACGCAGGATTCGGTCTCGCCGGGTCCGCACGGGGGCGAAACGTCACCCGGGCACCCGGGCCATGACGGCGCTGACGGGGCCTCCTCGGCCGAATCCCGGGCGAGGCTGGCCGCGCTGCGTGAGGGACTCCGCAAGAGTCGCGCGAACCAGGCGGTCCCGATGATGCCGGCCGCCGGCCCGGCCGCGGAGCCCACCGACCGGGTCGCGGAGCTGGCCGGCGAACCGGAGCTGGCCGACGGAAGCGTCGCGGAGGCGACCGCCAACCTCGTGACGGCGAGCCGGGCGCCGTTGCCCGACCGGGCCTCCGCAACAGCGACCGGAGCCCTCTCACTGCCGGCGTGGCCGCCCTCGAGCGCGCAGCGGTCGATCATCATGCCATCCCCGGCCGCAGCCCGCGACCAGGCGGACGCCACGGCAGCCCCCGTCAGTGCGTCGATGATCCTGCCGTCGCCGGCGGCCGCGGCCGACACGAACGCGTTGACCTCAACAGCCCCGGCGGCTCCCGCCACGGGTGCGCGTACGACCGGGACCGCCCGGGCGACCTCACGCTCGTCGGCGATTGCGACCTCAGCCCGCGCCGCCGACCTGCCGCCTCCCCCGGTAAGCAGCTCCTACAACGAGTCGCTCGAACGGCCGAGGATCGCCGCAACGGCTCCCGGCCTGCCTCAGCATGTCGACTACAAGGACCAGGCGAGTCCCTCGCTGTTGATCCAGATCAACCAGGCGCAGCGCGCCGCCCAGTCGCGGATCCTGCTCGGCCTCGCCGTCCTGGTCGGGCTGCTGGCGGGGACCGTGATTGCGGCGAAGCTGATCAGCAGCGCAGGGCCCGAGGAGCAGCCGACCATCTCCGCCGAGGAGGGCAAGCGCATCGATCCGAACATGGTCGTCGTTGGCCCTGAGCAGATCGCTCGCCTCGAGCAGAACCGGGTTGCGGCGTTCGCCGACGCGCATCGGGGCATCGCGGCGGCCGTCAAGGCTGGGGGTGCGGCCATGGCTGCCGAGATCACCGCGAGGCAGATCCCGGCCATCGAGGCGGAGAAGCGCCGCAGGGCGGAGGCCGGGCGAAGCGCCCCGGCCGTCGAGGAGCAGCCCGCACGCGTGTTCTACGACGAGCAGACCGGTCGCGTCGAGGTCGAGGGAGGCGCCGAGGCGCGCCGCAGTGTCCTGGCCCGGCTCTCGATGTTCCCGGGCGGTCCGGCGGGCGGTGGCCTCCAGGGTGCCGCGGCACCGGCGACCCCCCGGCCCCGGGGACAGACCGACCTCCCCGCAGGATTCCTCAACTCGGGCTTCGAGCGCGTCGAACGGGCGATCCAGCAGTGCAACCAGCGCCAGATCGCCCAGGAGGGCAGGCTCGAACGCCCCCGCGTCAAGCTTGACCTGACGATCGAGCCGAACGGCACGGTGTCGCGCCTGTCGCTTGAGGATTCGATCAGCGAGACCGCGTTCGGACGCTGCCTGCGAGGCAAGAAGGACCAGTGGGTCTTCAACCGCTTCGAGGGCGAACCGTTGCGCGTCTCGAAGACGTACGTCGTCGAGTAGCACCAGACTCCGAGGGCCTCCTCCATGATTCGTCGATGGCTCCGATCCTTGCGGATGGGAACAGAACCGGTGCCGCGAGCGTCCACGCTCGAGGGGCTCCTCGACGACGTGCGCCCGCGCTGGGCCGAGCGGATCGCCCGCAACCCCGGGGTCTCGCCCATCTCGACCTTGGCGCTGCTGGTGCTCGACGCCGATGTCGCCGCCGGC
>JBILLP010000285.1:0-5112 GCA_044376025.1 Bradymonadia bacterium | reverse complement strand
ATCGGGCCCTCGTCGGGCAGAACCAGTTCGCGATCAAGCTCGGGCTCGATGCCGTCAGGGACGCCGCGGCACGACTCGGCCTCCGGGCTCCGGCGAAGACAGCCGTGCTGGTCGCCGGGACGAACGGCAAGGGCACCACCTGCGCCACACTCAACGCCATGTGCATGGCGGCCGGTCTGCGGGTTGGACTCTACACCTCGCCGCACCTCGTCGACTTCAGGGAGCGGATCCGCATCGACGGCCAGCCGGTTCCGGCGGAGGCGGCGGGCCGCATCGGATGGGAACTCCTCGACCGGTTCGGAGGCGGTGAGGCCCCGCCAGAGGGCCTCCGGCCGCTGACCTACTTCGAGCTGGCAACCCTGCTCGCCTGGCGCTGGTTCTGTGAACACGACCTCGACGTAGCGATCATCGAGGTCGGCATGGGTGGGCGCCTCGACGCGACGAACGCGATGCCGGTCGATCTCTGCGCCATCTCGAACGTCGACCTCGACCACCAGGAGTGGCTTGGCCATACGGTCCACGAGATCGCCTTCGAGAAGGCCGGGATTGGCCGTGCCGGCGTACCTGTCGTGATGAACCGTCGCGCGGTGGGAGTCCGCGAGGCCGCGGACCACCTCGAGCGGGCCGGTGTTGAGGTCCGCTGGGTCGATGCGGGGACCGACCCGCGGACGCAGGACATCGCCATCTCTCGGGCGCTGTTCGAGGAGGTGGCCCGCCGCCATCGGCTCGGCGAGGTTGCCACCCGTCACGCGATCGTGGCGGGGGTGCGACGTTGCCGGTGGCCTGGACGCCAGGAGGTCGTCGTCACCCCGAGCGGCACGTGGTGGGTCGACGGCGCGCACAACCCCAACGGCATCGCGGCTGCCCGGGATTGGCTGCGGCAGCTGCTCAGGCAGGCCGGTCTGGAGACGGTCGACGCGGTGGTCGGTGTCTCACCCGACCGGGACGCCGCGAACCTGCTGCGGCCGCTTCGGCCCTACGTCACGGAGGTGACGGCCACGGCCGCGGTCGGGGCAAAGGCAACGCCGGTGGAGCAGCTCGAGCAGGCGCTGCGTGGCGAGGGGTTCGCGGTACGCCGCGCAGCGTCGCTTTGCGAGGCCGTGCTGACGCCTTCGACACGACCGCGGCTGCTCATCGGCAGCCTCTACCTCGTGGGCAGCGCGTTCGATGCCTGGGGGTTCTCCGCAGAGTCGCTGCGCGTCTACGACGCGTCAGCCTAGAGGCCGTCGCCGCAGGAGCCGCGGGCTTCGCGGTGCGTCCGCGGGCCAAAGAAGGCACCGGGCACCGGCTGCGGCGTCGCCCCGGTACCGAAGCGCGCATCCCAGACGCACCGGTCGTTGCCGTCGACCCCGATCGACTCCGCCGCAAACTCGCGGTCGGCAAGGCGAATCGGGCAGGCCTGCCAGGTGAGCCCGGAGAGCAGCTCCACGTCGGGAGGCTGAGCCGTGCCGGGTGCGGGCGTCGCGAGTTCGAAGACCCCGGCCAGCGAGGCGGTTTGGTTCTCGAGGAACTGCCTGAGCCCTGCGCTCAGCGCGTCGAGCGCACCGCTGCAGGCGGAGCGGACAAGCCCCTGCACGGTCGGGTTCGACGAGACGCCGAGCGCGATCTCGTCGCAGTCAATGAAGGTCTGCACGAAGTCCTCGAGGGACTGCACATCGGGAGACACGAACTCGGGGAAGACAATCTGCTCGAGCATGAAGAGGATGATCTGCCCGTAGTTGAGCTCGAGCCCGAAGCTCTCGATGTTGAGGTAGTAGCCGAGCCCGTCACCCTCTGCCGCGGAGACGGAGCCGGTCCACGTGCCGTAGGCGGCCTGGTAGCCGAAGCTCTCGAGGTTCAGGGGCGGCGTCACGATCGTGTTGAACGTCGCGATGATCTCGGTGAGCTTGATCTCGTTGCACGAGGACAGGCGGCCGTTCTCGTCGGGCTCGTCGAAAATCGAGAGGTCACCCGCCAGCTTGAAGTGGGTCAGCGTGTTGTAGATGTCTCCGCCGGTATCGAAGACGCGCTGCACGTCTGCGGGCACGAAGGCGTCGATCAGGCCGTTGATGACGGACGGCATGGCGGCGATCACGGTCGGGCCGAATCCGCCGAGGCTGTCGAGAGGACAGCCGATCAGCTCACACTGGGGTCGCACGCCGAGCAGGTCGGTGATCGCCTGTCCGGGGTCAGAGAAGAAGGCCCCGAGCAGCCTGACGATGGCCTGCACCTGGTCGGGCAGGAACTCTACGAGGTCGAACTCGCTCTCGACGTGGTAGATTCCGGCCACGGCGGGGTAGAGCGGGTTGAGCTCGACCGTGACGTCGACAGAGCCACCGGGCTCGATGTCAACCGGCAGCGTATCGGTGCAGCCGATGGCAACCGGCTGGTCAGCCTTGATGCCGATCCCGACGACCGTGCGCAACGGCATGTCCGCGCGATCGACCTCGAGCGGATAGGGGTCGAAGAAGCCGCCCGAGTCGGGAACGACGTCGAGGCTGGAGAGGGCGCCGACAATCTGGGTGGGGTCCGATGGAATCGACGAGCAGGGTACCTCGCCACCGTTGAAGATGTAGAGTTCTGCCTTCTGCAGCCTCAGCGGCGAGTTGTTGACGACCTGGATCTCGTAGTCGGAGACGTCCTTGGGCCGAACCGTCACCTCGAAGGTGAGCGGTCTGACGTCGGTGCCGCGTACCGACGCCACCACGGAGAACTCCGCGCGGATGTTGCCTGCAACCAGCCCAACGGCTGCTGTACCGTCGTCACCGGTTCGCTGCGTCGACGTCCGAAGCCTGGATCCGCCGGAGAAGTCCTCGTCGAGGTCGAACTCGATGGTGGCGTTGGCGATCGGGTCGCCCTGGGCGTCAATGTACCGGACCGCAAGGTCGGAGGTGCCCTCAAAGGGCAGTGAGGGCGCATCGTCGGAGACGAACTCGAGCCTCGCTTCACCCGTGGGCGGCCTCGTGGTGTCGGTGTCGTCACCCGGGCCGCCGGTGTCCGGCCTCGGACGGCCCGAGTCTGTCAGCGTCGACTCACTGCCGGCGCCCGGATCGGACGCGCACGCTGAGAGGCCAAGCAGCAGCGACGTGACAATGGAGCATCCACGAAGGCCGAACAGGCTTGCGCGCATCTTTCTGCACCCGGTGGCTTGGCCCCAGAGGATCCGGGAGCCGCGCCTCCATGCTACCCCTGATCACGGCCTAGAATCAAGCCGAAAGGCCCTTTGGGGCGTCATTCACCCGAGACGCGGGCTGCGGGCTCCGGTGGCTCAGTCGCCGCCGCCCTTCTCTTGCGTCTCCTCCTCCGCCAGCAGCGATGCCCGAAGGTACTCGCGGTTCAGCTTCTGGATCCAGCGGGTGGAGATCTCCTTAGGACAGGCCGCCTCGCACTCCAGCGTGTTCGTGCAGGCGCCGAAGCCCTCGTCGTCCATGCGCGTGACCATGCGCAGCGCGCGGCGCTCCCGCTCAGGCTCGCCCTGCGGAAGCAACGCCAAGTGTGAGACCTTGGCACCGACGAACAGCATGGCAGATGCGTTGGGGCAGGCCGCAACGCAGGCCCCGCAGCCGATGCAGGTCGCGGCGTCGAACGCCTGCACAGCCCGGTCCTTCGGGACCGGCATCGAGTTGGCGTCGGGCGCATTGCCCACATTCGTCGAGTTGTACCCGCCAGCGGCCTGGATGCGGTCGAAGGCGGACCGGTCGACCACGAGGTCGCGGAGCACCGGGAAGGCCTTGGCCCTCCACGGCTCGAGCGTCAGCTTGGTCCCGCTCGGGATGACGCGCATGTGGAGCTGGCAGACGGTCGTTCCGCGCTCAGGTCCGTGCGCGGTACCGTTGACCACGAAGCCGCACGAGCCACAGATGCCCTCGCGACAGTCGTGTTCGAAGGCGACGGGATCCTGCCCCTTCGAGACGAGCTCCTCGTTGAGGACGTCGAGCATCTCGAGGAACGAGAGGTCTGAGGAGATGTTCGAGACGTCGTAGTTCTCGAACCGCCCGGCAGCGTCCTTGCTGGGCTGCCGCCAAATCTGGAGCGTGTAGCTGCGAGTGTCAGACATGATGAGGACCACTGGAGAGCGCAACGGGACGTGGCGCGATGCGTTTTCGAAGTTCGGAGAACCGGGTGCGACCTACTTGTAGCTGCGCTGTGCGAGCTTCACGAAGTCGAAGGTCAGCTGCTCCTTGTGGAGCGTGTGCGGACGGTCCTGCCCGTGCCATTCCCAGGCGGAGACGTAGCAGTAGTTCTGGTCGTCGCGGAGCGCCTCGCCTTCGGCCGTCTGGTACTCCTCCCTGAAGTGCCCGCCGCACGACTCGTTCCGCTCCAGCGCATCGCGCGCCTTGAGCTCCGCAAACTCAAGGAAGTCAGCCACGCGACCAGCCTTCTCAAGCTCCTGGTTGAGGCTCGAGTCGGTGCCGGTCACGCGCACCTCGTGCCAGAAGGCGTTCCGGATCTCCCGGATCTGCTCGATGGCGTGCGACAGGCCTGCGGCGCTTCGCGACATGCCGACCTTGTCGAGCATGAGGGAGCCGAGCCGGCGGTGGAAGACGTCAGCGGGGGTGGAGCCCTTGACCGCGAGCAGCCGATCCGTCTTCGACTTCACATCGTGGAGGGCCTGCTTGCAGGCATCGTGCCCCTCGGAGACAGGGTCGAGCTTGTGGCTCGAGAGGTAGTTGCTGACGGTGTAGGGCGCCACGAAGTAGCCGTCGGCCAGGCCCTGCATGAGCGCGGAGGCCCCAAGCCGGTTTGCGCCGTGGTCCGAGAAGTTCGCCTCGCCGAGCACGAACAGACCGGGGATATTGCTCATCAGGTGGTAGTCCACCCAGAGGCCGCCCATCGTGTAGTGTGGCGCGGGGTAGATGGCCATCGGCGAGCGATAGGGGTTCTCGCCGGTGATCTTGGCATACATGTCGAAGAGGTTGCCATACTTGGCCCGGATGGTCTCCTCGCTGTCGCGCGCGATCGCGGCGGCAAAGTCGAGGTAGACGGCACGGCCCGTGCTGCCCACGCCGCGCCCTTCATCGCACATGTACTTGGCGTTGCGGGACGCGACGTCGCGCGGCACCATGTTGCCGAAGGTGGGGTACTTGCGCTCGAGGAAGTAGTCCCTCTCCGCCTCGGGAATCTGGCTGGCAG
>JBILLP010000284.1:0-5127 GCA_044376025.1 Bradymonadia bacterium | reverse complement strand
GGCGCCGGCGCGGATCATGGCCCAGGCGTCTTCTCCGCTCGCGACGCCGCCGACCCCGATGATCGGGATGCGCCGGCCGAGGCGTCGATAGAGGTGGGCGACGACGGCGCGGCTGCGTTCGGTCAGCGGTGCGCCAGAGAGGCCGCCCGCGCCGATCTGCTCGATCTCTGCCGCGGGGGTGGCGAGGCCGGCGCGGCTGAGCGTGGTGTTGGTGGCGATGATGCCGGCCAGCCCGAGCGAGAGGGCGAGGTCGGCGATCTCGTCGAGCTGGGCGTCGGACAGGTCGGGCGCGATCTTGACGAGCAGCGGCCTGGGCTGCCCGCCCGCCTGCTCGGCGAGGCGCTCGTTCTGCCGCTGCAGCGCCGCGAGGAGCGCCTCGAGGGCGGGACGGTCCTGCAGGCCGCGCAGACCCGGGGTGTTGGGCGAGCTGACGTTGACGACGATGTAGTCGGCGCGCCCGGCGATGGCGTCGAAGGCCTCGAGGTAGTTGGCGACGGCATCGTCGTTGGCGACGTCCTTGTTGCGGCCGATGTTGACGCCGAGCACGGTGCCGGGGGCGCGCTCGACGAGCCGGCCTGCGGCATCGGCGGCGCCGCCGTTGTTGAAGCCGAAGCGGTTGATCAGCGCACGGTCGGCCGCGAGGCGAAAGAGCCGCGGCTGGGGATTGCCGGGCTGCGGGCGCGCGGTGAGCGTGCCGACCTCGACGTGGGAGAAGCCGAGCGCGGCGAGGTCCCGGTGCCAGCGTGCGTCCTTGTCGAAGCCGGCGGCGAGTCCGACGGGCCCGGCAAAGCGGAGGCCGAAGACCTCGACCGCGAGGGCGGGGTCGTCAGCCGTGCAGACGGCGGCGAGCAGGCGCCTGGCGCCGGGGATGCGGCAGAGCGCGGCGAGGGCCGCCATGGCGAGGTAGTGGGCGCGCTCGGGGTCGAGCCGAAAGAGCAGCGAGCGGAGGAGCGGCCACACGGCAGTTCAGCGTCAGGGTCGCGTGAAGGTCTCGGTGAGCAGGAGCAGCCTGCCACCGTCGCTGGCGATGCCGACCCCACCGCGCTGGTAGGCGGGGTTGAGCAGGTTCACGCGGTGGGCGTCGGAGCGCATCCAGCCCATGTGAGCGGACTCGACATCCTGGAAGACGGCGAGGTTCTCACCGGCCCAGGAGTAGGAGACGCCGAGCTCATCGAGGCGGTCGAAGGGGCCCTTGCCGTCGGGGCTGCGGTGGTCGATGTAGCCGCGGTCGACCATGTCGCGGGCGTGGAGCCGGCCGGCCCAGACAAGCCTGAGGTCGCAGGAGACCGGGTCGTAGCCGCGGGCGATGCGCTCGCAGTTGGTCAGTCGCCACGAGAGGGTCTCGAGGTCGTTGCCGCAGCGGCCGGGGAGGTCGGGGGCGGGGCTGGCGGGCCAGGGCTGTTCGGGGATGGCGTCGTCGAGGTCGCCGGCGAGGTCATCGGTGCGGACATCGACGGCGGCGCAGAGCCAGCCTTCTCCCGATTCTGAGGAGGGCAGCTCGACGCCGCGGGTGCCCCAGAGCGCCCAGGGGTCGCTGCGCGACAGGAGCAGCTCGGCCGGGGGTGCGGAGGCGCGGGTGGCCTCGGCCCTGGCGGCGGCCGACTGCAGGCAGAGCGCGCCGAGGCAGATGTCGCCGACGTAGCACTCGGTCGAGGTGAGGCAGAGGCGGTCGGCGTGGCGGAGGGTGCCGTCGAGCGGGTCGGTGCAGGCGAGAAGCCCGACAAACACGGCCAGGAGGCCGGCGGATATGCTCGGTTCGGCTCGCACGGGGTCGATACCTCATCGGGGTGGCACCGATCGCCGCCGGGCCTCGCCTTTGAAGGATTGTACGGGGTCGGTGCGCCGGGTGCAATTCGAAGTTTCGCCGGTCGCGGCGCGTTGACTTCGCGGTGCTGCCCTGCGAGATCGCGGGGACGCATGGTGGCTGAACCCGACACGTCGCGCCTCGAGGGCGCCCCCCTGCCGGCGCTGCTGCTGGCGCCGCTGGCGGCAGAGCGCCTCGACGCGTCGCAGGGCGTGTGGGCGAGGCAGCTCCCGGTGCTGCTGTCGCTGCTGCTGCGCCCGGTGGTCGAGGCGGTGGCGCCGCTGGAGTGGACGCCTGACGGGGGCGCGCTGGTGCTCCGCGGGCGGCCGGCGTCGGTCGAGGCGGCGCGGGCAGAGGCGGTGGCGCTCGGTGCCGCGGCGGTTGTCTGGGGCGCGATCGCGGCGTGCGAGGAGGGCGGGATGCTGGCGCTGGCGGTGGCGCCGGTCGGCGAGGGCGAGGTCGAGCGCTGGTCGTCGCGGCTCGATCCGGCGCGTCCGCTCGGAGTGTTCGACGATGCGGTGGCGTGGCTGGTCGGCTGGCTCGAGCGCCAGGGCCTGGCCCGGGCGGGCAGCCAGCCCGGCGTCGCGCGGTACGAGGTCGGCGCCGAGGCGTCGGCGTGGCCGCTGCTGTGTGACCTCGAGGTCGAGCAGGTGGTGGCGCGGCAGGGCGAGCGGGCGCTCGCCGGCGCCGGGCACCTGACCTCGCACGCGGAGGCGGCCGCGGCGCCCGCAGGGGCCGGGCCGCTGCCCCGGGCTCGCTGGCAGGCGCGACGGGCCGCAGCGCCGCGGCCACCGGGCCCCGATGCGGCGCCACCCGACCTTCGCCCTGAGACCGCCGCGGTGCTCGGCTACCTGGGCATCACGTGGCCGACTGAACCTGCTCCCCGGGAGTCGTGATGCGCCTGACCCTGATCGCCGGACTGTTCGCCGCGGCGCTGGCCGCCACGGGCTGCGGCTCAACGCCCCGATCGGGCGAGGTGGCCGTGGCCGCGCCCGACGAATCGATCGAGCAGCTCCTGCCGACCGGGCGCGAGCGGCCGCAGGACATCGCGGCCCAGGCGGAGCAGTCCTTTCAGCAGGGGCAGTTCAGGGCGTCGCAGGTGCTGTTCGGCAAGCTGATGATCCTCGACCCCGGCTACCGGGGGACCTTTGCCGCGGAGGGACTTCGGGGGACCTGCAACCGGCTCGGCGACGACTGCCGGCTGGTGTTCGCCAAGTACCAGCTCCTCGCCGACACCTGGCGCGGGGCCTTCGGCGACCGGACGCAGTGGCCGACGGCGCAGATCAGCGACTTCAAGGCGATCCTCCGCTGCTACGACCTCGCCGTGCTCGGCCGGTACAAGGAGGCGATCGAGGCCGGCGGCCCCGCCACCGCCGCGCCGCTGCCGGGCTTCGCGGCCGCGGCGGGCTTCTGCGTGTCGACCTCTGACGACATCTACCAGCGGGTGCGCGAGCGCGAGGCTGCCGCGGCGGCCCGGTCGCAGTGGGCGGGGCAGGCGCAGTGCTTCATCGACCAGCGCGCGGCGATGACCGGCGCGATCGAGAACCGCGACTGGGAGTCGATGATCCGGATCGAGCCGGCCTACGAGGCCTGCGCCGCCGCGGTCACCGAGCTGGCGGCGTCGGGCGTTGCGGCTCAGCTCGGCGCCCAGGCGCAGGCCGACGGGTTCGCCCGCGAGATCGCCGATGTGGCGCAGCGCCGGCAGCGCAACCAGCAGCGCATCGACCTGACGCGGGCGGCGCTCGTGGCGCTCTACGCCGATCCGGCCTACCAGCAGGCGGCGGCGGCCTTCGTCAGCCTCTCGGCGCTCGAGCAGGACACGGTGGCGCAGCTCCAGTCGCTCGAGGCGTCGTTTCAGCAGTCGTCGGGGCAGGCGCGGCAGCGGTTCGGGCTTCAGATCGAGGGCGCCCGGGAGCGGCTTCGCGAGGCACGCCGGTCGCTGCGCGAGGTGCTCGCCCGCACGAACGAGCTTCGGCGCGCGGCGGGGCTCGACCCACGGGATCGCCCCTGAGCGGGCGCGGCTCCGCGCGGGCCGCGGCGCCTCACCAGTTCTTGACCAGGACCTCGCTGACCGGGCCGCGGCGGTCTGACCGGGCGTTGATGCTCCGGGGCGCAGAGATCGTCTCGATGCGCCAGCCCCGGTAGAGCTCGTGCGCGGCGGGCACGTCGCTGTTTGACAGCATCACGTAGCAGCCGCGGCGCGCCAGCTCGTCGAAGGTGCGCGCCAGCCGGAGCTGCAGGTCGATGTCGAAGCCGCCCGCAGCGTAGGTCGTGAACGAGGCGGTGCGGCTCATGGGCAGGTAGGGCGGGTCGAAGTAGACCAGGTCGCCTCGCTGGGCGCGGTCGAGCACGCCGTCGAAGGGCTCGTTGCGCAGCTCGACCGACTGCAGCGCCTGGGCGGCCGCGAGCAGGTTGGCGCGGTCGTAGAGGGCGGGGTTGTCGTACCGGCCCATCGGCACGTTGAACTCGCCGCGCCGGTTCTCGCGGTAGAGGCCGTTGAAGCAGGTCTTGTTGAGGTAGATGAAGAGCGCGGCGCGCTCGACGTAGCTGCCCGAGCGCGGCGCGTTGAAGCGCCGGCGGCACCGGTCGTAGTGCTGGGCATCGTGGCGGGCGCGGTGCTCCTCGAGCCGGTCGATCACGGCGTCTGCGTCGTCGCGGATCGCCTGCCAGGTCTCGATCAGCGTGGTGTTGATGTCTGACAGCGTCGCGACGGCCGGGCGCAGGTAGAAGAAGACGGCGCCACCGCCGACGAAGGGCTCATGGTAGGCGCCGAACTCGTCGGGGAAGTGCGCGTCATACTGCGCCAGCAGCCTCGACTTGCCGCCCGCCCACTTGATGAAGGGCCCGGGCTCGACGGCGGGGCCGTGCGGGGCCGGCAGGCTGACCGGCGGGGTTCGGGTGAGGCTGGCGGTTCGATCGAGGCTGTCCACGGCGCATCCCCTGCGGTGAGGTCGGATGGCCCGGTGGTAGCCTTCAGCCGGGGGCGGTCAAAAAATCGAAAGCCGTTGTAAATCAACGGCTTGAGCAACGATCCATGTGAAAACGCATCATTGTGGCCCCGCGCCGTGCAACCCGCAAATTTCGAGAGGAGGCGCCTCGACCCCGGGTCACCTGCCGCTTGCCGCGTAGCGCCGAATACTGTACGCATGTTCAGACACCATCACCGCCGGCCCCCATGTCTGCGCTCGCCACCAGCCAGCTCCTTGAGCAGATCGAAGGTGTCTCGCCTGCGACACGGCTTGGCGGCGCGGCGCAGGCGGCGCGGGCATGGAGCCTCGAGGCGCTGGCGGGGCGGTTCGTCGAGATCACCCACCGAGGCGCCG
>JBILLP010000283.1:0-5149 GCA_044376025.1 Bradymonadia bacterium | reverse complement strand
CGCCGGATCGGATGCCTCGCGAAGGCAGGCCATCAGCAGCGCCAGGGTCGAGAAGGCAATGGCGAAGTAGGCTGCCGGGGTCCCGGGCAGCCAGTAGGCCGCCGTCAGCACAACGAACGGCGCGGCGACGCCAAGGGCGAACGCCGGGCGGGAGTCCCTCGCGCCGGCCATCGTGAGGTACTCCCACGCGCCGACGGCCGCTGCTGCGGAGATCAGCAGCCAAAGGCCCCAGTTGGGAGCATAGAAGGTGACGGCGAGCAGGCCGGGGATGGCAACGCCCGCGCCGACGAGCCGCGGCACGAGGTCGGTCCGCGTCCAGTGCGGTGTCGGACGGTCGGTCATGAGTCTGCCATGTCTCCGAACCGCGACTCCATCTCCCGGAGCCGAGTCGCGATCAGGCCGTTGTCGGGCTCCTGGCTGGCGGCAAACCGGAGCTGCAACAGCAGCATGCCGTGATCGCCGGTCGCAAGCGCCTGCTGCGCCAGCCTGAGGTGTCGCTTGGCGCGGGGATTGGAGCTGATCTCCTCGAGTGCCCTGGCGGTATCGAAGGCCGCTGCCGCCCCGGCCACCTCGGTCGCGATGCCCGAACCGCCGCGAAGCGACTCGTCGTACGCCTCGCGGGTCGAGCGCGAGCGGAGCGTTCGGTAGGCCTCGCCGATGCGGATGTAGAGCCGGGTACCGAGCTCCCGGATCGACGCATTGGTGAGCGAGCGGAGCCTGTCGGGGTGAAAGCGCAGCGAGAGCTGGTCGTAGGCCTCGACGATTGCGTCGTGGGGCGCGCCCTGCGCGACGCCAAGCACCTCGTAGTGCGTCTGGGTCTCGAGGCCGAGCGCCTGGACCTCGACGTTGGCCGCCAGCTCGCGGTCATCGGGCCTTGCCCCGGAGCGTGTCGCTGCGATCGTGCGGATCGTGCGGTCGGCGACGACGCCGGGCCCGGCCGGGAAGCGGATCGAGGCGTCGGTGTTGGGATGCGACTGCTTCGGGAGGTCGTGCGTCAGCAGGATGATCGCGGTCCCGGCAGGCAGGGCAGCGCGGAGCGCCCGCGCCAGGTCGCTGGGCGCTGGCGGCCCGAACGCCTCATGGAGCACGACGGCGCTGAGGTTGCCCGCCATGGCCGCGGCGCGAATGGTCCTCGCGTCGGCGGTCACCGTCGCCTCGAAGCGTTCGCGCGGGAACGCCGCCTCGACCTCGTGCGAGAGCGTCGCGGGGACACACGCAAGGATGCGGTAGCGAGCGGAAGACATGCGCGGGTGACCGGAGCCTAGTCGAGCGCCGCGGCCGGCAGGTCTCGCGTGCCGACCACCGCCGCGTTGTCGACATCGAGCACACCCGCCACGTTCAGCCGCGTGCGCTGCATCCGCCCGGACTCCTTGTCGCGCGCCGTGACGTGGAGCATCCCGTCTGCGCTGATCTCGAACGAGACCTCGATGGTCACCTGGCCGCGCGGGGCGCGCCTGAGATCCGGCAGCACGAGCTCGCCCAGCCGTCGGCAGTCCGATGACTGGCGGGACTCCCCCTCGACAATGCGGATCCGCACCAGGTCCTGGTTGTCGCGTGAGGTCGTGAAGCTTCGGGTATTGCGTGTTGGCAGCGCGGAGTTGCGGCGGATGATCGTGTCGGTGAAGCCGCCCACGGTCTCGATCCCGAGCGAGTGCGGCGTGACGTCAATCAGCAGGGCGGTGGCGTGGCTGCCAGAAGCCCCCTGGCCTCCGGCGGAGACGGGTGCCGAAGCCTCGTCGAGCCCGAACCCGTAGATGGCAGCCCCGACGGCGATGACCTCGTCGGGGTTGATGTCGTCGTTCGGCTCCTTGAAGAAGTACTCCTTCGACATCTCGCGGACTAGCGGCATCTTGGTGGTGCCACCGACGAGGACCAGCCGGTCGATCTCGGCCGAAGTCACCTGCGCGAGCTTCAGCGCCTCGTCGCAGACCAGGAAGGTCTGTTGCACGAGGTCGGCGCACTTCTGCCGGATCATGCGGTCATCGAGCTGGAACTCGAAGTCCGAGGGCATCGCGGCGCCCGGGATCAGCTGCCGCACCTGGGCGACGCTCATCCCGTTCTCGGAGACCTCGATCTTGGTTCGCTCCGACACCGCCTTGAGCCGCTGCATCGCCGCGGGGTCAGTCGACAGGTCGAACCCGAATCGCTCCTTGAAGGCCTGCACGATCATCTGGCTGATGCGGTAGTCGAAGTCGTCTCCGCCAAGGAACGTGTCCCCCGCTGTGCTGAGGACCTCGAAGACGTTGTCGCGGAGCTCGAGGATCGTGACGTCGAAGGTTCCACCGCCAAAGTCGTAGACGCAGATGCGCTCCCGCTTCGACTGCTCGTACCCATAGGCGAGGGCTGCGGCGGTCGGCTCGTTGAGCACCCTGCTCACGGTGAGCCCTGCGAGCTCACCTGCGACCTTCGTCGAGAGCCTCTGGGCCTCGTTGAAGTTCGCCGGAACGGTGATCACGGCCCTGGTCACGGGCTCGCCGAGGTACTCCTCCGCGACGGTCTTGAGGTGCCGAAGCACGATCGCCTGGATCTCCTCGATGGAGTACTGCCGGCCCCGCACGACAATCTTGGGGTTCTCATCGTCTCCGCGCTCGATCTGGTAGGCGTACCGCTCGGTGGCGAGCTTGATCTCAGGCGCGTAGAAGGGGCGTCCGATCAGTCTCTTTGCCGAGTAGATCGTGTTCATGGGGTCGATCGGCAGTCGGCTCTTGGCCGCGCGTCCGACGATGGTCCGCCCGTCGGGCAGGAACGACACGACCGAGGGGTGGACCTTTCGGCCCTCACGGTCGGGGATGACGACCGCCTCCCGGTCGATGACGGCGCAGACGACCGAGTTGCTGGTCCCGAGGTCGATTCCTACGACGCGGCCGTTCATCGCAATCCAGTGCAGTGGGTGGGCCGCGCAGCGGACGGCCCCGGTTCAGGCGGGGCTTAGGGCATCGAGACACGGCTGGGCAAGCGCAACGTGTCTCGCCGGCGCATCGACTCGTTGAAGGTCGCATCCTGCTCGGCTATGACGCGTCGCGTCGCGGCCTGTCTGCCGGGCCCGTGCCACACCGAAAGGCTCATGCATGTCGATTGAGCGTGCCCTGATTGTCGCCCTCGCGCTGGGCGTTGGCTTCTTCTTCGCCGGTCGCACGGTCTACTGGCTGTTCAGGTTCCTGACGCTCGGAGGCACCGACAAGCGCACGCGGCTCGACGAGATCGAGCCGCGTGTGACCGGGTTCGTCCAGCTTGTCATGGGCCAGGCGCGGGTGGTGCGCGAGTTCGCAGGCATGCTGCACTTCTTCGTCTTCTGGGGATTCCTGATCCTGCAGATCGAGACGCTCGAGTACTTCGTGCGCGGATTCTACGAGGACTTCAGGCTCGGAATGCTGATTGGCGCCCCGGCCTACCACGGGCTGTTGCTCCTGCAGGACGTCTTCGGGGCGGTGGTGCTTGCCTGTGTCATCGCGCTGGCGGTGCGCCGCTTCGTGGTCCGGCCGGAACACTCGATCCAGACGACGGACGCCGCCGTGATCCTCGCGGGCATCGGCGGCCTGATGGTCACCAAGTTCGTCGCGCATGGCGCTGAGCTGGTGGCTGCCCCGCACGGCGGCGCCGGCTGGGACCCTGCGTACACGCCGGTCGCAACCGCCGTCGCAGGGTTGTTCGGCGGCGTCGGGTCGTCGATCGACTCGGGCAGCATGCACCTGACCTACAACGTGATGTACTTCTCCCACATCGCGATCGTCGTGTTCTTCGCCAACTACATCCCGCTCGGCAAGCACCTGCACCTGCTGGGTGCGATGCCGAACGTCTTCTTCCGCAAGCTTGAGCCGAGCGGAGCACTCTACCCGATCGACCTCGAGAACGAGAACGCCGAGAGCTTCGGCGCCGGAAAGCTCGAGGACCTCTCCTGGAAGCAGCTCCTCGACACCTACGCCTGCACCGAGTGCGCCCGCTGCGAGCACTACTGCCCGGCCTTCAACACCGGCAAGGAGTTGAACCCGATGCAGATCATCCACAAGCTCAAGGACCACATCAAGGAGAAGGGCCGCATCGTGCTGCAGGAGGGCCGCAAGGACCATGAGTTCCCGGTCCTGGCCGGCGGGGTGATCTCGAAGGAGGAGCTGATGGCCTGCACCACCTGCGGTGCGTGCGTCGCCAACTGCCCGGTCAACATCGAGCACGTCGACACCATCGTCGACATGCGGCGCTACATCGTGCTGACAGAGTCGGACGTGGCGCCCGAGGTGTCACGAACCTTCAAGAACATGGAGCGGAGCCAGAACCCCTGGGGTGTGTCGAACAAGACCCGGGCGGAGTGGGCGGAGGGCCTCGATATCCCGCTTGTCGGCGAGCTGGAGGCTCCTCCCGAGTACCTCTTCTGGGTCGGATGCGCCGGCTCCTTCGACGACCGCCAGAAGAAGGTCACGCAGGCCATGGCGCGCGTGCTCAAGTCGGCGGGCGTCTCGTTCGCCATCCTGGGACCCGAGGAGAGCTGCACGGGAGACCCCGCGCGCCGCATCGGCAACGAGTACCTCTACCACACGCTCGCGTCGACGAACGTCGAGGTGCTCAATACCTACAAAATCACCAAGATCATCACGACCTGCCCGCACTGCTTCCACACCATCGGCAAGGAGTACCCGCAGCTCGGCGGTCACTACGAGGTGATCCACCACACCAAGCTCCTCAACATCCTGCTCCGCGAGGGCAGGGTGAAGGTCTCCTCGAACGGGACCCGCAAGTACGTCTACCACGACTCCTGCTACATCGGCCGCTGGAACGAGGACTACGAGAATCCGCGCGAGGCACTCGCGCAGGTGCCCGGAGCGCAGGTCCAGGAGATGGAGTGGAACCGGCGCAAGGCGCTCTGCTGCGGCGCCGGAGGAGGTCGGATGTGGATGGAGGAGCACCAGGGCAAGCGCGTCAACGTGCATCGCTCCGACATGGCGATCGCTGCCGGCGGCGATGCCGTCGTCGTCAACTGCCCCTTCTGCATGACGATGCTCACCGACGGCCTCAAGCAGCGCGACAGCGAGCTGCCGGCCTACGACCTCGCCGAGGTGGTGGCCGATGCGCTGGCGGAGCGTCCCAAGGCGGCTGCGGCCGGTTTGACAGACGCTGCCGAGTAGGCGGCACGGTCCACACTCGCCTGGGAGCAGCC
>JBILLP010000282.1:0-5155 GCA_044376025.1 Bradymonadia bacterium | reverse complement strand
GTCCCCTCGCCGACCACGTCGTACAGCACCCCCTGCCCGAGCCCGACGACGATGCGGGTGGTGCCCTGAAGCCCGTCGGGCGCAGGATCGAGGTCGAGCGAGGTCACCCGGACCCCATCGACCGCGGGCAGCGCCACCGAGCCCGACGCGCTGTTCGAGATGTCCACGAAGAGGCGGCTCGGCGAGCGGAGCACGAACACCGAGTACGAGGGCGGCTCATCGCCGATGACGCGCAGCACCGTCTCTGCGGGGCGCCGGTCGAGCTGCACCGCAGAGAGGTCGTTGACGCCCGGCGCCTGGGCAGAGGCGACGGCCGGAAGCGCCAGCGCCAGCAGCAGCGCAGCGCGGCGCGCGGCAAGCTTGATGTCTCGGACCATGGCTCGCACCCTCGCAGGTGCCCGCGGCGAAGGCGCGGGCACGGTGACTCACGGTGAAGGTAGGGGATTCGCCGCACCGGCGCAGCATTTTTGACGGCCGGCCACGTGCGGGTGCGGGGCTTTGGTTGCCGCGCGGTGGGGGCGGTGTTACGCAGCCGCTCCCGCGCCGGTCGCGCCTGTTCCCGCAGCCTCCGATGCCGCCGATCCTGAACCGCAGCGCCTTCGACGTGACGCTCTCGCGACGCTCCCTGCTGGGCGTGGCCGGTGCGACCGTGGCGTCACTCGTCGCGGCCCCTGCGCGTGCGACCGGCGACAGCAGCCGGTTCACCTTCGGCATCCTCCGCTACGGCAGCCCCGCGTGGAATCCTCGCCCGAATGCGCTCTCACGGCTGCTCCGCGAGGTCGAGACCACCACGAGCATCCCGGTCGCCGAGGACCCCATCGAGGTCGCGCCGACCCTCGAGTCGCTGATCGCCGCGCCCCTGGTCGTCTGGTCGGGTGACCGCGGCTTCGCACCGCTCGACGAGGCCTCGCGGAGGGCGCTGCAGACCTGGCTCCGCGCGGGAGGCACCCTGCTCGTCGACTCCGCGGAGGGCCGCGACGAGGGCGAGTTCGAGGCGTCGATCCGGCGGGAGCTGGCGGCGATCCTGCCCGACGTCGCCGTGCCGCGCATCCCCTCGGAGCATGTGCTCTTCAAGAGCTTCTACCTCGTCGACGGCTCCCCGGGCCGCGTCGGCGTCTCGCCCAACGTCTATGGCGCGGAGTTCGAGGGACGCATGGCGGTCATCCTCTCGCCGAACGACCTGATGGGCGCCTGGGCCCGCGACGCGCTCGGCAATCCGCAATACGACGTCTACCCGGGCGGAGAGCGCCAGCGCGAGATGGCCTTCAGGTTCGGGGTCAACATCGTGATGTACGCGCTCTGCACCGACTACAAGGATGACCAGGTCCACGTGCCGTTCATCCTCCGCCGCCGCCGCTGGCGGGTCTCGGAGTAGGCGTGGGCGACGGAATCGCGACCTACAACCGGGGCCACCTGCTGTTCGTGGGTGACTGGGGTCCGGCCTGGGTCACCGCCTTCGTGGTCGCGGCGCTGGCGGTGCTGGTGCTCACCTGGCTCGACACGCGCGAGATGTCGCGCCGCCGCCGCGCGCTGCTGCTGGCGCTCCGGACCCTTTCGCTCAGCGTCGCCATCGCGCTGCTGCTCGAGCCCGCCCTCGAGCTCAAGCATGTCACCAAGGTCAAGAACCACATCCCGGTGCTGGTCGACGTCTCTGCGAGCCAGCGGCTGCCCGGACTGGGCGGAGACAGCCGCGCAGACAACACCCGCAACGCGCTCGAGCGGCTCCGGCCGCTGCTCACCGGCCCCAACGAGGACCACATCTTCGACCTGCTGGCGGTCGGCGCCGATGGACGCCCCGTCGACCTCGACGAGCTCACCGGAAGCCGCGAAGGGCCGCTCGCCCCCCCGCGCGCCGGCGCCACCCACCTGTGGGAGACGCTCTCCGCGAAGGCGACCACCCTCGGGCCCCGTGAGCTTGGCGGGTTCGTCATCGTCTCTGACGGCATCGACAACGGCGCGCTCGGCAACCGGGTCAAGCGCGGCGAGGCGCTCGACGCCGAGACGCGCGCAGCGCTCGAGCGCTTCAAGGTGCCTGTCCACACCATCGCCACCGCCGGCGCCGACGAGCTACGCGACATCGCGGTCGAGAGGGTCCTCCACGACGAGTTCGCCTTCATCCGCAACGCGGTGAAGGTCGAGGCCGACATCAGGGTCACCGGCTTCGACGAGGGCGCGCTGCAGGTCTCGCTCGAGCGCGAGGGCAGGCCTCTGCAGACACGCCCGCTCGCCCTCGAGCCGGGCAAGACGACCTACCGCGTCGCCTTCGAGTTCGTGCCCGAGCTCATCGGCAAGGAGGTCTACAGCGTCTCGGTCCCCGTCCGTGACGGCGAGGCGCTCGCAGAGAACAACCGGCAGTTCTTCATCCTCAACCTGATCCGCGACAAGATCCGGGCGCTCCACGTCGTGGGGCAGCCGAGCTGGGACCAGCGCTTCCTCCGGCAGCTCCTCAAGGGAAACCCCAACGTCGACCTGATCTCCTTCTTCATCCTCCGCACGCCCGACGACCTCAACCGGGCCCCGAACAGCGAGATGTCGCTGATCCCCTTCCCGACCGACGAGCTCTTCGACGAGCAGCTCGGCTCGTTCGACCTCGTCATCTTCCAGAACTTCACCTACGAGCCCTACAACATGCGGCAGCGGCTGCCGCAGATCCGCGACTACGTGCGCAACGGAGGCGCCGTCGTCATGATCGGCGGCGACGTCTCGTTCTCGAGTGGCGGGTACGAGGCGACGCCGATGGCCGAGATCCTGCCGACCGAGCTTGTGCCGGGCCGCAGCCGGGCCGCGACGCTCGACGATCGGCGCTTCAGGCCCGAGCTGACCGATGCCGGGCGGCTCCACCCGATCACCCGCATCGACATGGATGCCGCGGCGAACCGGCAGATCTGGTCGTCGCTGCCCGAGCTGCCGGGCACAAGCCTGCTCGGACCGGCGAAGAAGGGTGCGACCGTGCTGGCGACCCATCCGCAGCTTCGCTCCGCAGACGGCAGCCCCATGCCGGTCATCGCCGTGTCGGAGCAGGGCAAGGGCCGCACGATGGCGGTCGCCTTCGACGGCTCCTGGCGCTGGAGCTTCGACCGCGTGGTGCAGGGGTCGACCAGCCGCGCCTACACCGCCTTCTGGAACGGCGCGATCCGCTGGCTGATGCGCGACCCCGAGCTCAACCTCGTGCAGCTCGACGTGCCGGCCCTCACCGCCGACCCGGGCAGCTCCGTCGGTGCGACCGTCCGCCTCTTCGAGCCCGACTACCAGCCGGCCGCCGGCAAGGCCGGCACCCTCACGGTCATCCGACGCGCACTCGACCGGCTCGCCGCCGACCCCGGCACCGTCGTCGGGACCCTGCCCTTCACCGCTGACGACCGCGGCAGGGTCGAGCTCGACGTCAAGCTCCCCGACGAGGGCGTCTACACGCTGCGGGCCTCGGTGATCGGCGACGAGGGCACCGAGATCCGCGACGAGGAGCTGGTACTCGCCGTCGCCTCGAGCCTCGAGCTTGCCGACATCGAGCCGCGCAACGACCTGCTGGCGGCCCTCGCCGGCGCCTCGGGCGGCGTGGCGCTCGAGGCCGACGAGGTCTCGCCCTCAGACCTCACATTCGCCCCGGCGCAGGTCGAACAGGTCAACCGGCGCCGCGTGATCGACCTCTGGAACAGCGGCTGGGTGCTCGCGCTGCTGGGCCTGCTGCTCGGCGCCGAGTGGACCCTGCGTCGACGCTGGGGGCGCCTGTGACACGGGCGCCGGTGACGGGCCAGACCGAATCGGCGACCGCCGCGTTGAAGGCCGACAGCCGCACGACGTCGCCACCGGCGGCATCGAGCCCAGTTCGCCCTGACCGAGCGGCGCCACCATGACCGAGCCGACGCACACCGGACCGCCCGAAACCCCGGAGCGCAGCGAGCGAGTCGACCGACTCGGGCTCGGCGCCCTGCTCCGGAACAGCAGGGTGCTGCTCCTCTGCGCCTCGCTGTCGGCGCTGCTGCACCTGACCGCGACGCTGCTCCTCTTCATCGGCGCGCCGCACCTCGAGGCCGAAATCAAGTTCGAGGCCTCCGACGGCATCGCCATGATGCAGGCCGCCGGACTCACCGCACGCGTCGAGGAGTACCAGCACCCCGAGCATGAGGCGACGCCCGCCGAGCTCGACGCCACCCCCGACGCCGCAGAGGAGCCCGACACCTCGCCCGAGCCCGACGCGGTCGAGGACACCACACCCGAGCCCGACGCGGTCGAGGACACCGCACCCGAGCCCGACACCGCACCCGAGCCCGACACCACACCCGAGCCCGACACCACACCCGAGCCCGACACCGCACCCGAGCCCGACACCGCACCCGAGCCGACCGACACGGGCACGGAGCCGGCACCCGAGCCCCCCAAGCCCGCGGAGCCGAAGCCACCGGAGCCTGACGCGACGGCGGAGCCCAACGACGCGACGGCGCCACCGCCGGCGCCCGCTCAACCCGCTGCCCCGAACGCCGCAGAGGGGTCGGGGTACCCCGAGGGTGTGCTCCACCCGATCGCGACCGACGTGGGGATGTGGGGCCCGGACTCCGCCGCGCTCGTCGCGGTGCTTCGCATGGACCGCATCGCGGCGAGCCCCTACCGCGACGCGGTGCAGTCCGTCGTGTCGTCGATCCCGGAGTGGAAGGCGATGGTCGGGACAGGCGCGGCGATCGACCCCTTCAAGGATGTCTCCGCGCTGCTGCTCGCGACGACCGACCCGAACCCGCCGTGGGACCCTCGAAAGACCTTCCTCGTGGCGGCGCACACGGTGCCTCCGGAGCGCGTCGTCAGGGCGCTGTCGGCCAGCTTCGACGGCGGCGTGAGCTGGGAGCAGGACGCCGCCGGCCGGCTCTACGGCACCCCGAACCGCCCCCTCTGGCGGCAGGACCCACGGCGCATCCTCGTGCCGGTCGACGGGCTCTTTGTGCTGACCGACCCGGTCTACATCGCGCCGATGCTCGATGGGGCGCCGCCTGCGGGCAGGCTTCGCGGCACACTCGACCGCGTGCGGGCGATCGAGGGGTCGGGCGAGGGCTCCGGCGCCGTCAGGCCCGGGCGCCGCGCACCGGCCCCGGGCCTTCCGCGGGCGCCGGTCCGGCCGGCGAGACCCGTGCAGCCGCGGGCGGTGACACCGAGCGAGGGGTCGGGCTCC
>JBILLP010000280.1:0-5180 GCA_044376025.1 Bradymonadia bacterium | reverse complement strand
CCGCGAGTACCTGCCCGAGCTCCGCATCTTCGCCTCGCCCGACCCTGCGGGTCTCACCGACTCGACCGACGTCTGGATGTACGTGACCGGCGACCCGGTGAATTTTTGGGATCCGTGGGGGTGGGACGCACTGGCCTACTGCCGGAACGCCTACCAGGCATTCGGTGGCATGGTCGATCGTGCCTACGAAGTGGTGCAGCCCGTCCTCGACGTCACAAGCGACTTCGGGATGGGTGTCGTTGGGGGGGACTTCTACGAACCGCAGGGGCTCGCCGGCGTGGCGGGCCAGGTGATTGGCGGGCTGATTCCCGCGGCCGACGTCCGCGACGTTACCGCAGGAGCCATTGGGATCAACTCAGGCCAGCCAGGTGCTGTTCCACAGACAGTCGCCGCCGCAGTCGGGCTGCTCCCGGTGGTGGGCGACGCGGGGAAGGCGGTCTTGAAGACGGAGAACGCTGCCGGGGACGCGCTTCGCCACGCAGACAACGCGGCAGACGCCGGACGGCGTGCAGATCTCCCCGGGTCTCCGGGCTCTGCCGAGTCTCCGGGCTCCGCTGGGCCTCCGGGACCAGGAACGGCGCCCCCGGGAGCATCGCCTCCGGGCACGGGATCAGGAGGGAGCGCGCCGGCCTGCACCGGAGGGAACTGCGGCAACGGACCGACCTGCTTCGTGGCGGGAACGCTCGTGACGCTTGCCTCGGGCCAGACTCCGATCGAAGAGGTCGAAGTCGGTGACCGCGTCCGAACGCTCGATGAGTCGGCATGTGACACGAGCGGCGGGCGCTTCATCGCGGTCGAGGTCGAACTCGTAGTCGGCGGCCAGGGTACGGTGACCCTGCTGCAACCCGCCGGGTGGCTCGATGACGCGAACCTCACGGTCGGTGATTGGCTCGATGTCTCGGGCGCAGAGCACGGCGAGGCGTCAGGCCCCATCCGCGCCGCCTGGCCGGTCGAGGTGTCACCGGGTTCGGGCTGTCTCGTGGTGGCGACGAGCGCTCTGGTGACGGCCCATGTGCTCGACGTCGAACTCAACGACGGCGAGCGGATGGGCACCACCTTGGTGCACCCCTTCTACTCGCTCGACCGCGGCCTGTTCGTGGCCGCAGGCGATCTTCGCACCGGTGAACGACTCGTTGACCGGTTTGGGCAGACGCGGCAAGTCGCAAGCCTCGAACTCCGCCCAGAGACGACGATCGTCTACAACCTTGCCGTCGCCGACGCGCACAGCTACTTCGCGGGCGATGGCGAGGTCTGGGTTCATAACGGTACGGAGTGTCCGGGGACCGACGGGCAGAACGGCAATCTGCGCCCGGATCCGAACGCAGAGGGCGCGCACTCTACGTACCGGCGCAACCGAGGGACCGGAAACATCGATCACTATGCGACATGGACGCCTCAGACCAACTTTATGAATCCTGCGCCTTGGCAGCAGCAGATTAGAGGGGACGTGACCGGCCCCGCGCACTTCAATCGGGCCACCGGTTCCGAAGTTGCGACGCCCCACGCGCACGATCCTACCGCTCCCGGCGGTGTTCGGCCCATGTTGCCGAACGAGATTCCAGGGCGACAGACTCCATGAGCGACTGATTGGCGGAACGCTCAGTCTAACCTACGGACGACGCAATGCGACCTCGTTCTTTCGTCGAGATTCGGTCGACCGACAATCCCGGATGGATTGTCCACGTATCGGACGCAGCGCCGCAGCCTGCAAGATTGCTCTGGGATAACGGTGCCGAGGATTGGGGCCAACTGTTCGATCACGGCGACAGTCTCGCCGGAGCGTGCGGCCCGCACGGTCTGCTCCGATTGCTTGGCTGCCTCCGGCCGCATGCGGCGAGCTTGGGGCGTCACCTGAGCAGCGCTGTCGATGTTTCTCAAGCTCTCGACTTACTCGCCTCGTGGTACTCGTCGCAGTGTGACGGCGAGTGGGAACATGCGTTTGGCTTGATCCTGCGCTTGGCCGAGGACGGCTTCGCTCTCGAGGTACCGGTCCGAACTCGTGGGATTGAGTTCTCGGGGTTCGACGACGCGCTTCACGGCCACGCAGTCACGTCAATGTCCGGCCACGTCCTCCGCGCCGATGGTGCTCTCGCGAACCTTGCATCGACGCTCAGGGTCGTCTGCGGGGACAAACACGGACTGCACCGCAGTCCGTCGACCGCATCGGAAATTCCCGGATCCCATGAGGACGCTGAGTCGGAGCGACGTGGGCCGATTGCTCTGGGAGCCGCGGATGACCCCCCGGAGCGCGGGTGAAGACCGCACGGGCCTTCCGACCGAACATCGGCGCCGCTTCCGCTACCCCTCGAACACCCCTTCAGGCGTCGTGACATCGAAGATGCGCAGCAGCGCAGCTTCGAGCGCCTCAACTTCGGCCGCGTCGATGCGTGCCTCGACGGAGGAGGGCAGGGAGCCGAATCGGCGCTCCAGGAGTCGCTTGAGCGTAGAGCGTGCCGTGAGCAGCCTGCCCTCGATCTTGCCCTCGATCTTGCCCTCGCGCTTCCCGGTCATGTTCGCGTGGTCGTAGATTGAGACGAAGGGCTTCTCGGCTTCGGGTGCGGTGTGGTGAAGCATCTCGGCGACCTCGTTGCGGCGGTCACCCGGGAGTGACCTGACAAGATCGTGCAGCAACTGGCTGGCTCGCGCAAGGGTCCGCGGGTCCGTCTGCAGCCGGTTCAGGTGGCTGCCCCAGAGCGGCGCGGAGGCGCGAAGCGCCGAGAGGTTCCTCGCGCGCGCATGAAGAACTCCGCGCGGCCTGGGTCGATCGAGGGATGCCTTGGTGGAGTCGGTCACGGAAGCCGCCTGTCGACTGGGACCCTGCCGCACAGCTTCGAAGGCGCGGAGCTGTTCCGCCGTCACGAGCGTGAGCGTGTGGACGGCGGCGTTCAGCCAGCGTGCAGATCGCGTGTCCCCGCCCGGCCGGCACCCAGGCTTTGCCTGCACGTGGACACGACACGCCCCTCCGACTTCTCCGCCTTCGTCGCGACTGCTACCGTCGTAGCATCGGACTCGGCCCACGAATCCGACCCGGACTCCGCGATGCGCAAGGCCCTGAAATGCAGCAACCACGCGCCCGCCGTCGCCCACCGCTTCGGAGCACCGTGACTCCCGGGGCGCGCCGAGCGGCGGAGTGGCTCATGGCCGTGGCTGCGCTGCTGCTGGCGATGGTGCCGGCGCTGGCCGATGCGGCCGGCCAGCTCGACACCCCACTCGACGAACCACTCGGCTACGACATCGCGTGGGATCTCTCCTGCGGCGACCCCGAAGAGGTCTTCGAGATCGACGCGGAGCGCCTCGTCGAGACGGGGAAGGCGAGCTTTGCGCTCGTGCAGGACCTTCACCGCGACGTTGTCGCCGTTGTGGACGCCCGCGGCGAAGTTCTCGAGCGGTATGACTACACCCCCGACGGGGAGCGGGTGGCGGTGCACCCGGGCATGCTCGACGAGGCCACCGGCATTCGCGGACCGCCCGACGTCTGTGTCGACACCCTCGGCGACCCCTGCCCCTCGGCCGTCGGCAATCCGCTCGGCTACACCGGTGCCTGGCGCTCGCCCACCACCGGCCTCGTTCACCTGAGAGATCGGGAGTACCTGCCGGCACTCCGCATCTTCGCCTCTCCTGACCCGGCCGGCATCGCCGACGCAACCGACCTGTGGATGTACGTGACCGGCGACCCGGTGAAGTTTTGGAATCCGTGGGGGTGGCAGTCTGCGAGAGATGAATGGCTCGACCACCGGAGCTCGCGGCGCGAAGTGCAACAAGGCCAGGCGCCGTCGGCAGCGCCGCCGCCTCCGCCGCCGCCTCCGCCGCCGCCGCCGCCAACGCCGGAGCCACCAAGCGACCCATGCAACAACGGCGGGTGCTGCCGACTCGACTCGGGAGACACGATCCCTGGGCAATGCCCTGGCAACGGGTGCTCACAGCCGTCGGACACGGCGGTCTCAGACACGACAACGACAAACGGGGCGTCAGCGAGCGCCAACAGCGACCAGGCGACCTCCCCCACACCGCTGAACAATCGCATCGAGACGGCAGAGCTTCCGATCGAGGCCCAAGAAGCGACCAGTGACAGACTGGCGGAGTCGAACCGACAGACCGACCAAGCGAACGACGCGGGGAAGGATATCGTAATCGCGTACGCCGCGGCCGGCGCCGTGATGCTCCTCGCAGCGGCCATAACAGCGACCAACGCGGCGGCTGCGATCGGGTTCACTGACGATGCGGTTGCATCGGCGTATCAAGGGATGAACGGCGGAGGTGGCCACGCGATCCGCCACCTAGTGGAGGAGGGACTGATTCCGAACGCGGGAAGCCTGGCATCTCGCGTGCAAGCATTCCAGGATCTCACCTCGCCAATCTTGCGCAATCCGGCGGCGGCATTCGATTGGAAGCTCGGCGGCACCGCAACGCGCGCGTTCGCAGGAGAAGCGGGTGGTCGACCGGTGGTAGTGTTCGTTGCTAAAGAAGGTCCTTTTCATGGACGCGTTCTTTCGGCAATTGTGCCCGACGCAGCCCAGATGGCACAGTGGGGACTATGATGGGAACGATCGCAGACGCCTTGGAATGGAGTGGCTCAGGCGCGACGCTGTCCATGTTCGTGGTCTCGAACGTCCCCCTACTTCTCGAACCAGCGAAGTTCTTGCTGGAACCACCGCCGATTCGAACACGGGTCTATGTCCTTGATGACGACGACGGCGTCCTGCCTGGTCGTGGCGTCGTCGAGTATGACTTCTGCTACACAAGAGTGCCAAGGAATCTTGAAACTCTGTTGACGCGTTCTCTGCATGCGGCGCGCGCTGCGGGTGCAGACGTCGCGTGGTTCGGATTCGAGGGGTCCTTCCACTTCGGCCACCTCCTGAGTCCAGACATCGCAAGCCAGATCTACGCAATCGGTGACGCCGAAGGGCTGGCCCTAGCCACAGACGCATCGTTGTCGTCGAATGAGTGGCGGGATCGAATCGCTCGGGCCGGAGAGCGGGTTCGAAGCCGGCCAGGCCCCGGCGCAGCACCCTGAACGTGCGTCCGGCAGCAAGGCTGCGGTGAGTTCCGTGCTGCTCGCAACCCCGCGCGAGCGGCGGGCTGATGCAGCGTGTCGAAACCGGGGGCGTAGAAGCACCTCAGCGACCCTCAACCGCGCACCACCTCGGGCCAGAGCCGTCCCCAGCGGGGACAAGGCATCT
>JBILLP010000281.1:0-5180 GCA_044376025.1 Bradymonadia bacterium | reverse complement strand
GGCTCGATGTGGGAGTGGGCGGCCGACCCGGACCGCCCGCTCGAGGGCGGCGCCGTCATGGAAGCGCCACCGGCACGAAGCCGTCGGTGATCCGCCCCGATGGCACGATGCTGTACCGCTCGTCCGCACCCCTGACGATCGCCGCCGGATACCAGACCGAGCCGTTGCGCGGGAGCTCCGCCGACAGGCTCAGCGACTGCCCGCCGACCGTGATCGTGACCGCGGCGCCCTCGCCGGCCGCGCCCTGGTCGCGGTAGAGCTGCACACCGAGGTAGTAGGTGTCGTCGGCCGGAGCCGCGATGCGTGTGATCTCCCGGCCCGGCGTGCCGGTGTCATCGCCCGAGAAGACGGGATCGCCGACCGGGCCGGCGGGGCCCCAGTCGGGCGTCGGGTTGCGGTAGTAGCAGTCGCCCGGCTCGGTGCTCCAGGGCACCTCCCCGGTCGCAGGGACCCGCGCCACGTGCAGGTCGAGGTCGGCCGCCGCGCCGGCTCCGACGCGCCACTCGAGCACGACCTCGATCGGGTCGCCCGCCGGTGCGTCGCCGACGCTGACCTCGACCACCTCGACGCCGCCGCAGGCCGGGCCCGACGCCCACGTGAACTCGAAGCGCCACAGCCCGGGGCCCGGCGGCGTCACCAGCGTGTACCCGCCGGGGTCAGCCGGCGTGGCGTCGACGACCCCGCCCAGCGTCCAGGTCCACTCCGCGCGGTCGAAGCCGCGGCCGTCGGGCGCCACCGTGACAAGGTAGACCGGCGCGCCGAGCGGGAGCTCGACACGCGACCGCGGCGTCTCCGCGAGGTCGGGGGTGGCCCCGACGTAGGGCACGCCACAGGGGAGCTCCTCGGTGCCGGTGACGAGCAGTGCGCCGAGGAACTCGCTGCGTTCGTACGTCACGCGCAGCTCCGCCTCCTGCGGGCCGGCCCGGGTCGGGCGGGCGACCAGGCCGAGCTCGACCGCCTCGCCGGCTCCGAGCGTGAGCGGGGTCGCGGGCACCTCCGCCAGCCCGAAGCTGGCGGCGTCGGCGCCGGTGACCTCGATGCTCGACAGCTCGACCGGCAGCGTCGAGCAGTTGAGGACCCGCGTCGTCAGCAGCCCGGTGCCGCCGACCGCGACCTCGCCGAAGTTCAGCGATGAGGGCTCGAAGCGCAGGCAGGTGCGCGCGATGGGCTCCTCCTCGTCGGCGATGTCGCCGGGGTCGCCCTCGTCGACGACGTCGGGCGGCGGCTCGTCGAGCACGTCACCGGCGTTCGGGTCCTCGCAGAAGCCGTCGATGCAGAGGCGGGGCGCGACGCAGGCGCTGTCGTCGACGCAGGCCCGGCTCGAGGGTGTCGTGCCGCAGCCCGCCAGCGCCAGGAGCGCGGCGAGGGCGATCAGGATTCGGGTCATCGGGGCCTCCGCGGGGCGGTCTGCCCCGGGGTGTAGGGGCTCTGCGGATCGGGGGCAAACGTCGCCGCCGACCCCGACCGTTCGCGCTTCACGCCGTGGCCGCGAGCGGCTATCCACACAGCGTCGTCGACACGGCGACCCCGACCCTCCCGGAGCGCACCATGGCAGCCTCCCCTGCCGTCCCCATCGGCTCGTTCGTCGACATCGGCGACGGGCTGCGGATCCACTACCACGAGGCCGGCTCGGGCCTGCCCGTCGTCTTCGTGCACGGCTCGGGGCCGGGCGCCAGTGGCTACAGCAACTTCAAGGGCAACTACCCGCGCTGGGCCTCGGCAGGCTTTCGCACGATCGTGCCCGACTCGCTCGGCTTCGGCTACTCGAGCAAGCCAGAAGAGGCGGAGTACACGCTCGAGTGGCTCACCGACGGCCTGCGACGCTTCGTCGACGCGCTCGGCCTCGACCGCTTTGTGCTCGTCGGCAACTCGCTCGGCGGCGCGATGTGCATCCGGCTCGCGCTCGACCTGCCCGACCGCGTCGTCGGGCTGATCCTGATGGCGCCGGGCGGCCTCGAGGTGCGCGAGGTCTACATGGGGCTGCAGGGCATCCGCACGATGATGAAGGCTGTCTTCGACCCGGCCGGCTTCACCGGGGAGAGCATCCGCCGCATCTTCTCGCTGCAGCTCCACGACCCCGGCATCCTCGATGAGCAGACGGTGCGCGAGCGGCTCGAGATCGCGCTGACGCAGCCCCGCCGCGTCTTCGAGACGCTGCGCGTGCCGCACCTGGCGCCCGAGCTGCCCAACCTCTCGATGCCGGTGCTCGCCTTCTGGGGCACCGACGACAAGTTCTGCCCGGTGTCGGGCGCGATGACGATCGCCTCGTCATGCCGGCACGCCCGCGTCATGGTGCTCACCGAGTGCGGCCACTGGGTCATGGTCGAGCACCCGCGGGTCTTCGACGAGACCAGCCTTCAGTTCCTCCGCGAACTCGCCTGACCGGCACCACCACGGCGACACTCCATGTCGAATCGCATCCGTTGCGCGATCATCGGCTCCGGCAACATCGGGACCGACCTCATGTACAAGGCGCTCCGCAGCACGGGCATCGAGCCGGTCTGGATGGTCGGCATCGACCCCGGCTCCGACGGCCTCGAGCGCGCCCGCAGGCTCGGCCTCAAGACGACCCATGACGGCGTCGACGGGCTCGTGCCCCACCTCCGCGCCGACGGCATCCGCATCTGCTTCGACGCCACCAGCGCCTACGCCCACGCAGAGAACTCCCGCAAGGTGGTCGAGCAGGGCGCGCTGATGATCGACCTGACGCCCGCCGCGATCGGCCCCTACTGCGTGCCGCCCGTCAACCTCTCCGAACAGGTCGGCCACCAGGTCTCGAACGTCAACATGGTGACCTGCGGCGGCCAGGCGACCATCCCGATGGTCTACGCCGTCAGCCGCGTGCAGCCCGTCGAGTACGGCGAGATCGTCGCGACCGTCTCGTCGCGCTCGGTCGGGCCCGGCACGCGCGCCAACATCGACGAGTTCACCCGCACCACCGCCGCCGGCGTGGAGCGGGTCGGCGGTGCGCGGCGCGGCAAGGCGATCATCATCATCAATCCGGCCGAGCCGCCGATCATCATGCGCGACACGATCCACTGCCTCACGGTCGATGCGCCCGACCAGGAGCGCATCACCGCGTCGATCCACGCGATGATCGCCGAGGTGCAGCGGTATGTGCCGGGCTACCAGCTCAAGAACGGGCCGGTCTTCGACGGCCGCCGCGTGTCGGTCTTCCTCGAGGTCGCCGGCCTGGGTGACTACCTGCCGACCTACGCCGGCAACCTCGACATCATGACCGCCTCCGCGCTCCGCACCGCAGAGCTGTTTGCCGACGAGATCCGCGCCGGCGTCCTCGCGCCCGCCGCTCCCTGAGCCTCGGAGACCCGCCATGAACCTCGCCGGAACCCGCATCACGCTCCACGAGATGAGCCTGCGCGACGGGATGCACCCGCAGCGCCACCAGATCACGCTCGACCAGATGGTCGCCATCGCCACCGCTTGCGACGCGGCCGGCATGCCGCTGATCGAGGTCACCCACGGCGACGGCCTCGGCGGCTCGTCGATCAACTACGGCTTCGGACTGCACAGCGACGAGGAGTACCTGCGCGCGGTAATCCCCCGCCTCAAGGCCACGCGGGTCTCGGCGCTGCTGCTGCCCGGCATCGGCACCGTCGACCACCTGCGCATGGCGGTCGACTGCGGCGTGCACTGCATCAGGGTGGCGACCCACTGCACCGAGGCCGACGTGTCGGCCCAGCACATCGGCCTGGCGCGCAAGCTCGGCGTCGACACCGTCGGCTTCTTGATGATGGCCCACATGAACACGCCCGAGGGGCTGCTGCACCAGGCCCGGCTCATGGAGGGCTACGGCGCGCAGACGATCTACATCACCGATTCTGCCGGCTACCTGCTGCCCGCCGACGTCTCCGCGCGCATCGGCCTGCTCCGCGAGCAGCTCGACCCGGCCACCGAGCTCGGCTTCCACGGCCACCACAACATGGGCATGGGCATCGCCAACTCGCTCGCCGCCATCGAGGCCGGTGCGCGCCGCATCGACACCGCCTGCGCGGGGCTCGGTGCCGGTGCCGGCAACACGCCGACCGAGGTCTTCGTCGCCGTCTGCAACCGCATGGGCATCGAGACCGGCGTCGACCTCTACGGCGTGATGGACGTCGCCGAGGACCTCGTCGTCCCGATGATGAACCAGATGGTCCGCGTTGACCGCGACGCCCTCGTGCTCGGCTACGCGGGCGTCTACTCGTCGTTCCTGCTCTTCGCCAAGCGCGCCGCGGCCCGGTACGGCGTCTCGTCGCGCGACATCCTGGTCGAGATGGGGCGGCGCAAGACCGTCGGTGGGCAAGAGGACATGATCGAGGACGTCGCCCTCGACCTCGCCCGCCACCGGGCCGCCGGCGCCTGACTCACCGCGGCGCGGGCGGCACCACGCCGATGATCGCGCAGGCCCCGTCGAGCGGCAGCGCGCCGCCCTCCATCGAACCCGGCGCGAGCGCGGCGTCGGGCCGCTCGCAGCGATCGGCGATCGCCACGAGCCGGCCCTCGCTGTCGAGGATCGCCCCCCCGACCGCGAAGACAGGGCCCTCGAACACCAGGTCGGCGCCGAGCGCACCACGGTAGGTCACCTCGGAGGCGGTCCAGCCCCCGCGGCACGACAGGCCGTCGGCGTGGCCGAGCAGGTAGTAGCGCTGCCCGGCGACCGGCACCGCGTCATCCGCCACGTCGATCCCGACCGAGCCGGGCTCGATCACGACGCCCCACAGGCTCTCGGTCAGCGGCTGCAAGAACCTGAATCCCTCGCCGAAATCGTACTCCGTGCCATCGACGCCAATCAGCTCGCGGTCGTCGGGGCGGAGCAGAGGCAGCACCGACTTGGGGATCACCACGACCGACGGGTCCGACAGCGCCACCACCGCGACACCCTGAAGCCAGAAGACGCTCGACCGGGCGCGCTGCAGCAGCAGCGTCGTCGCCGGTGTCGTCGGCGCCGGCTGCAGCGGCGTGTCGGTCACCAGCCCGGGCGTTCCGGCCTCGTCGCAGCCTGCGCTCCGCGTGATCGGCACACCCTGGGCCGCCAGCTCCTGCCCGATCGTCAGGGCGCCGACCAGCTCACGGGCGCCGCCGAGGCAGGCGGTCGGCTGCAGCGGCGAGGCGAGCGCGGCGGCCCCCTCGGGCTGCCCGCAGCCTCCGCGCCACCCCTGCGGCGCGACGATGCCGACCAG
>JBILLP010000279.1:0-5186 GCA_044376025.1 Bradymonadia bacterium | reverse complement strand
AGGTCGAGGATCAGGGCTTCAGGTTCCATGTGGCCGGCGAGTACGAAGTCTCGTGCGCCGCCGACGGAATGGTGAGTAACTCGGTGACGATTGCCATTCGCCCGGGCCGGGTGGTTTCGTCTGCAGTCCGGCTCGGAGGGGTTGCAGCAGATGGAAGCGTGATTGCTGGCGAGTCGTTTGACGCTCACTGCGAGCTGATGGACAAGTTTGGCAACAGTTGGGAGTCTGACGAGTGGCCCGAGATCCGTCCAACCGCCCATGACTTCGTGGGAAAGGCAGGCGTCGCAACGCTGACCCGCGCCGGAATCTATCGCCTCGCCTGCCCGCACATCACGGCCACTCAGCAGAACACCTCACCACTGGTCGTGCTGGCCGACTTCAGACGACCGCCGGCTGACGTAACGGTCAACGCGACCTTCTCTGCTCGGATCAGCCCCGCGTACGTTCACGCTATCACGGAGGCGGTCGACCTCTATGGGAACGCACTCGACCTCTTCATGAAGCCAACCACTGCGCTGGCGAGCGCAGGCGGAGAACAGACCGTCTGCTCGTTCGACGGCGAAGTACCATGCGGTAACGGGCCTGAGATCCCTGGCTTGGGGAGTGAGTGGCTCGGGAGTGAACTGGGTCGATGGGTTCCCATTGACCGAAACGCCTTTCCTCACGCAGACGGAATCCGGGGTAGCGTGGGTGGACGCACGACCTACATTCCGTTTCCCGACCCGGTCGAACCGCCCGGGCCATGGCTCGCGCCGTCTCCAACGATTCAGTGCTTGGGACCTGACCCTGACTCGTTGATTCGGGCCGAAGACAGTAGCCTCGTCCGATTCGCGCTCGTCGTGCCGCACGGGGTGAGTCCCTCGTCGCTCAAACTTGCCCGAACGCTCGGCGCCCCAATCGAGAAGCGCGCCACGATCTCCGAGGCGATGACCAACCCCGACGGTGGCTGGGCGATGGCCGACATTCCAGGCGGAACGTTTGTTGCAGGCCGAGTCCGGACGAAGCTCGGAGCCAACGGCGTTTCGGTCGAGGGACGGTACGTGACCGACGAGGTCGCGGGGCTTGTCGAGCGTGAAGAGTGCGTACCGTCTGCGCGGACCCCGAAGTTCTACGGCATGTGCGCATTCGCGACCGCAGACAGGCTTGTTGATGTGGTACCTGGGCGGTGGGCCGGGACGGATCCCATGCCTCCTGAGGTGCGTTCACGGATCGACAACACACAGAGGCTGGTCGCCGACTATCTTGCTGCGGATTGCCAACACCGGACCGAAGCCGAAGAGTGCATCGAGCTGGGTGCATGGATTGAAGAGACGGTGCGCGAGCACTTCTTGCTCGAGGAGAGTTCGCAGTTTCGTGGTGGTGCCGTTCGCGCACACATCGGCGCCGCCGCGATTCGACGACGTCACGATGACACCCGCGCTCAGGACCCGGCCTGGCCGACAGAGACGGTGGAAGGCCTCACAAACGCCCTGCTTGAGAGAGGTGTGCTGGAGTATCGATTTGACCCTGAAGACGCGGGGCTTTCGACAACGAAGGAAATCGATCCCGGCGCCGGAATTGGGAAGATCTGGGAAGTCACAACAGTGCCAAGGACGATTTACAGTACGTTCGAGTCGAGAATCGCCATCGAGCCCAATGATGAGGGCTTGGCCGTGCTGCTGGTAGCGGACGGCCTGACGGTGGACATCGATTTCGACTTCGAGATCACCGTACTCGGATGGGCGCTCGCGGCGTTCCACGAACTGGCTGCGGCCGCGCATTCGGTCGGCGTCGCATTCGGTTGCTGGCCCTGTGCTGCGACTGCGTCCTTCCACCAAACCCTCGCCGCCTTCATCGTTTCGCCGCCCGACGATCAACTGGTGACGGCCGCGTTCTCATCTCTGGAGATGGGTACGCAATTGTCGATTGGAGCCGAGTACGGCATCCAAAAGGTCACGATGGAGAGCCTTTCCCAAGTCGACTTTGACCGCGCATTCCCTTGGGCGACAGCGACGTGCGACCCTGAGCGGGATTCGGAGGGCCCGGTCGTTTGTCTGAACGCGGAGTTGGCCGCGTCGCTGGATGGCGTGTGGGGCATTGACGAGGACGTCTCGAAAGACGTCAAAAAGGCACTGGTTGGCGCGGTGATTGACCAATTGGCTGATAACATTCTCCCGGTCGTGAGTGACGCATTGAACGGGCTCCTGACGACCGCCGAGCAGCCGCTTAGTTTCGAGGTCCCTCCGCTCGAAGCATCGTTGATTGATCACCAGGGATATGGCATCGAAGTGCCGCTGCGAGATCTACCTGCCGGCGCCGATGTGTGTGAGGCGCTCAGAGCCGAGCTCTCGCCCGCTGAGTCGTGGCCGAGCTACGTCGCAAGCGAACCGTCGAACATTGCGATCAGCGCGCTGACCGAATCGCTGACTGCGGGAGCCGACGGACTCGACTTCGCAGTTGCGCTCGCAGCCCCGTCGACGCGTGTGGGCCTGCCGGGTGGTCGCGACCCGTTTCGCGGCAGGTCTCCGGCCTATGACTTCACGGAGGCGCCGCTCGGCGCCGGAGCGCCATTCTGGGTTCAAGCCTCCACTGACTCCATCGCCGCCCCCATGCACACGATGTGGCGCGATGGCTGGTTTGACGTCGCAATTCCCTACTCGATGGTTGCTGACGAAGTGGAGCACAGCGATGCAGCTGCGCTGTTTTGCACGGAGACCCGGTCACGTCGTGCCGCGACGTTCATCGTTCTGTCATGGCGCATGCCGCCGACGATGCCCAACGCGCGAGGTATCGCTGACGGTTCGGGCGAGGCTGCATATGACTGGCAAGAGGACGCCCGGCAGTACGGCCGATCCACGGTCACCCTTCAGGCGGGTCATGTTGACGTATCGTTCTGCAACCTCTCGCGCGTGCTTCGAGAAGCGCCCTATCGGTACGACGAACCGATTGCTGGACCGCAGTCGTGTCAACCCTTCGACGCCGAGAACCCTTCGCCGGATGGGCCGCCATTCGATTCGGCTCTCGAAGAAGACCTCTGGTGGGCGCAGGGCGGACAACCTTCGACTGATGCTGTTGTGCTCCCTCCTGGCCTGACCGTTGCGCTCTCTGCGAACCTGACGCTCTGCCGTGAAGCTCTCAAGGACGGGGACTTGGTCTTCAAGGAGCCCGTGCAGTCGCGTCTCGGCGAGGTCGTCACGCAACACCAAGCCACGTGCGGCCACGCGTCGATACCAGCAGCTAACCTGGAGCGGCTGTCTCAAGCGCAGCTCGAAGAGCTGGGCTTTCCCCTCTCGTCGGGACGAGACGTCTTTCGATTCGTCGGTGGAACACTGAGCACCGTCGGCTTCGGCGGGGGTCACACAACGACACCACAGGTTGAGGTCATCCCTCAGGACAACGTGGCCTTCGCGCGGTACCTGCAGACCGCCGGGGTCTGTGATCTGCCCAAGGTCGGCGTGAATACCGCGTCGCCGCGCTTTCTCTTGGGGACGGTCGTGGCGACCCTGCTCAGCGACACGGTTTTTCCGGAGCTGGCGCTCGCGGGGCCTGGCTTCGCACCGCCGACCATCGATCCTGACGCTCTGTTGCCGACGTGTGATGCATCGGAATTTGGACCCCAACTCTGTTCGTGTCCCACTTCGGATCCCGGCTGTTCGCCCATCTTCCCGTTTGTGGTCAGCCCCCACGTCTTTGGCTTCGAGAAGACCGCGGAGCCTCAACAGCGGCTTCGGGTCGGGGGTCGTTTGGCAAGGGTGACCCGATGAAACCTCCACGAAGATTGTGTCCGCCATGGGTTGGGCCCATGCTGACTGTGGCTACCCTCGCCTCCTGCGCCGATGATCCAGGCCCTCGCATGAGTGGGCTTGCGGTGGTCGAGACGCGGCCTGACCTCGTCTCGCCGGTGGGTCGTTTTGTATTGATTCCTGCCGGGAGGGGATTTGTGGGTGGATATTTGTCGACGAGTTGGCCCAAGGAAAAGGTTGACTTCCACGCAGCAGACCAACCCGAGATCTACCCGAACTCGTGGGTGACGATCACACGACCCTTCTGGCTGCAGTCCACCGAAGTCACACGCGGGGAGTGGCTTGAGCTGATGCCGGACCACAAAGCCGGCACGCTGGTGTGTGACCAGGAATGTCCTCCGGCGAGCGGCGTGGCGACCTTGTACCGCAACGCCCGCGATTTGCCGCCGGGCACACACGAGTGCGAAGCAACCTGCCCGGCGAGCTTCGTGGGCTGGATCGACGCGGTCTACTACGCAGACCGCCGCTCGGTCGCAGAGGGCCGACCGGTCTGCTACCACGCGGACGCGTGTGGACCGTGGTTACCCCAGATCGACAGCCCCTCGCAGATTGCCTGCCTTCGCTCGCTCAAGCAGAATCTCGACTGCGAGGGGTACCGCGTTCCAGGTACCTACGAATGGGAGTACGCGGCGCGCTCCGGCGGCGCCTACACCGATAACGAACCGGACTACATTTTTCCGGATCATTTCGAGAAACCGTACCATGCCGAAGACTGCGAGTGGGACCGGTTCACGTCAGGCGACCATTTGAAACCGGTCGCGCAACTGTGCGAGACGATTTGGGGCGCGTATGATCTCGCGAAAAACGTGCAGGAGGTGGTCTGGGATCGACCCCACTGGTACACGGCCGAAGACAAGGTCGATCCGGTCTTCGACCCGACGCCCGACCGCCCACTGAACTGGGATGTCCGCGCGGGTTCGAACTGGTACGCGTCTGGCGCTCACGTAACTCGTAGGACCTTTGTCTGGTACGGACCAGAGTTTGACCACGGGCTGCGCTTGGTGCGCACGGCGAGCTGCGCCGAACTCAAGGCGCTGAAGCTCGAGATTCCGGAAACCATGGCAGCGCGGTGCGCACCAAACGAAGGCTCCGCTACCCCCACCCCGTAACTCTCGACACCGCCGCCAACCTCTGGCACCCTGATCGTGCGGCTGCGGGCAGTCCGGAGCGGCGCGATGGGAGTCGGTCATGGGTGGGTCGGAGGCACCGGCGCGCCCTGAAGGCACTGCCCCGGCGTTTCAGTCGATCCACCAGCCGGTCGGGTCGACTGCATTTCCCCCTTGACTCCGCCCCCCAACCAGGCGCATCCTACGCGGGCGCACTGCGCAGGTCCGGGTGTCGGCCTGCACGACGGTTCAGACAACGCGATCCAAGGTCGACGATGACGTGGTAGTCGAGATCCCA
>JBILLP010000278.1:0-5192 GCA_044376025.1 Bradymonadia bacterium | reverse complement strand
CGTCGAACTACCTCGACCCCAAGCACGATTTCGGCCGGCTCGGGCGCGACCTGTCTGCGACCCGCACCGCGCTCGAGGCTGCGATGGCGGCGTGGGAGCAGAAGGGAGCCGAACTCGAGGCGGCAGAGAGGGAGGCGAGGGCTGCTGTCGAGTGAGGCTCAGAGCCAGCGTCGGCCGGGCGCCGCGCCCATGTGCCACGGAATCCCGGACCAGTCCTCAACGCCAAAGGCGACGAGACGCGCACAGTAGCCGGGCTCGATGCGACCATACCTCGAGCCGCGGCCGAGTACCTCTGCGGGCACCCGCGTGACGGCCCTGAGCGCTTCGGCGGGCGTGAGCTTCAGCAGCGAGCAGCCGAGTGAAGCCGTCAGCGAGAGGTCGAGCCCGTGGGCGCTGCCCGGGTTGTAGTCCGTGGAGAGCGCCACCCTGACACCCTCCGCGATCATCCGGCGTGCCTTCGGTCGATCTGCGAGGTCGAGATGGACCGTGACCAGCGGTAGCAGCACGGCGGCGGTCCCGGCGGCTGCCATGGCGGAGAAGTCCTGCTCGGTCGCATGCTCAAGGTGGTCTGCGCTCCGCGCCCCGAGCTCCGCCGCCAGCGCCGTGCCGCCTGTCCAGCCGAGCTCCTCTGCGTGCACGCGCAGGGCCAGGCCCTGGCTCCGTGCGGCCTCGAGCAGCCGCCGGGTCTCGATGACCGTGAACGCGCCACGGTCGCAGAAGACGTCGAACTGCTCAGCGATCCGCCCCGACACGACCCGGGGCAGCAGCTCGTCGATCACCATGTCCACGTACGCCTCGCGTCGCTCGCGGAACTCCGCAGGCACCACGTGGGCCGCAAGGCAGGTCGCGACTACCTCGACCGACGGGCAGGCTGCCGCGGCCTCTGCGATCAGCCGAAGATGGCGCAGCTCCTCGCTGAGTGCGAGCCCGTAGCCGGTCTTGACCTCGAGCAGCGCGACACCCTGGGCTGCGAAGGCGGCGATTCGCTCGACGAGCGATGCGACGAGCTCCGCGTCGGTCGCGGCCCGGGTCGCGGCGACCGTGCTCGAGATGCCTCCGCCCGCCTCGAGGATCTCGACGTACGAGGCACCGGCGTTGCGCCGCGCGAAGTCGGGAGCCCGGCTCCCGGCGAAGAGCGAGTGTGTGTGGCAGTCGACCCAGCCCGGCGTCACGACATCGACGGGCTCCCAGTCGACCGGCACAGGCGGACGCGCGTCGAACGGGCCGACGAACCGGACCTCATCGGCGTCGAGCAGCAGCGCGGCATCCTCGACCAGCCCGACGATGGCAGCCTCTCGCGCGGTATCGGAGTGCCCCCTGAAGGGCGGCAGGCGGTCGGGCCCCGACATGGTCAGGAGCTGCCGGACCCGAAAGCCGCGCAGCCCGCCGCTCATGCCTGTCCCAGCCGGTGCCGGTGCGGGACCACCACGCCGCGCTGGTCTGCAAACGAAGTCGCCTCGTCATACCCGGCGTCGGCGTGGCGCAGCACACCCATCGCGGGGTCTGACGTCAGGACCCTGCTGAGACGCTCGTGCGCCGCCTGCGTGCCGTCGGCGAGGGCGACCATGCCCGAGTGGATGCTGTAGCCGATGCCGACGCCGCCACCGTGGTGAAGGCTCACCCAGGCCGCGCCGTTGACGGCGTTGATGAGCGCGTTCAGCAGCGGCCAGTCCGCGATGGCGTCGGAGCCGTCCTTCATCGCCTCGGTCTCGCGGTTCGGGCTGGCGACCGACCCACAGTCGAGGTGATCGCGCCCGATGACGATCGGGGCGCTGACCCTGCCCTGGCGCACCAGCTCATTGAAGCGGAGCCCGGCCTCCTCGCGCTCACCGTAGCCGAGCCAGCAGATGCGGGCCGGGAGCCCCTGGAAGTGCACCTTCTCGCGGGCGAGGCGCATCCAGCGCTGCAGCATCTCGTTGTGCGGGAAGAGCTCTGACACCGCACGGTCGGTGACCGCGATGTCCTCGGGGTCTCCCGACAGGGCAACCCACCTGAAGGGGCCCTTGCCCTCGCAGAAGAGCGGCCGGATGTAGGCCGGCACAAACCCGGGGATGCGGAACGCGTCGTCGACGCCCTGCTGCATCGCCCACTGGCGGATGTTGTTGCCGTAGTCGAAGGCGATCGCGCCGGCGTCTTGCAGGTCGCGCATGGCGCGGACATGCGCCGCCATCGACTCGAAGGCTCGCCGCCGGTAGCTCTCTGGGTCGTCGCGGCGCAGCGCATCGGCCGCATCGAGGCTCAGCTCCGCCGGGATGTACCCGATCATCGGGTCATGGGCGGCTGTCTGGTCGGTCACCATGTCAGGCACCACGCCGCGGCGGACGAGCTCGGGCAGCACCTCGGCGGCATTGCCGAGCAGTCCGATCGAGACGGGCTGTCTCGACGCTGTCGCCGCGCTCACCCAGCGAAGCGCCTCATCGAGGCTGTCGGTCCAGCGGTCGAGGTACCCGGTCTCGATGCGCCGCTCGATGCGGTCGCGGCGAACCTCGACAGCAAGGCACGTTGCGCCCGCCATCGTCGACGCCAGCGGCTGCGCTCCACCCATGCCGCCGAGCCCGGCGGTGAGGAGCCAGCGGTTCGAGAGGTCTCCCCCGAAGTGGCGGTTGCCGGCGGCGGCAAAGGTCTCGAAGGTGCCCTGCACGATGCCCTGCGTCCCGATGTAGATCCACGAGCCGGCAGTCATCTGGCCGTACATGGTCAGGCCGGCGGCCTCGAGCTGGTTGAACTTGTCCCAGGTGGCCCAGGCCGGCACGAGGTTCGAGTTGGCGATCAGCACGCGTGGCGCCATCTCATGGCTGCGGAGCACGCCAACCGCCTTGCCCGACTGGACGAGCAGGGTCTCGTCATCGCGAAGCTGCTGCAGCGACGTCACGATCCGATCGAAGGCCTCCCAGTTCCGGGCCGCCTTGCCTGTCCCGCCATACACGACGAGGTCCTGCGGACGCTCCGCCACGTCGGGATCAAGGTTGTTCATCAGCATGCGCATCGCGGCCTCCTGCATCCATCCCTTGCAGGAAAGCTGCTGGCCACGGGGGGCACGCACAACACGTGGACTGCTCATCGAGGACTCCCGGGGTGACGAAGGTGACGCACCCTCGAGGCGTGACGGCAGGCGCTCAGAGGGTGTCGGCGAAATCGAAGGTCAGGCGCACGGAGACCGTGCCGCGGTCAGCCGTCGCGCCCGTGAACTTGATGCGCTTGAGGGCGTTCGAGATGCAGGTCTCGAGGTCGCGGTTGGCGAGGTCGGAGTGGCGACGCGCCGCGTCGGTTGCCGTACCCTGCTTGTTGACCGCGAGCTCGAAGACCATCTGACCGACGCGGGTGTACTGGTCGCGCCCCATGCGGTCGCCGTAGCACTGGTTCAGTGTGTTGAGCGAGCCCTCGACCGTGGCCCGGATCGCGTCGCGGTCGGAGTTCTGCAGTCCGTTGGCGGTCGCGCTCGTCACGGTGACCCTCGCCTGCCGGCGCGCGCGGTCGGGATTGGCCGTGATCGTCGCCGCGAGCTTGCCGTCGGCATCGACCACGTACACCGCGTCGGTGCCACCGAGGTAGAGCTCGGTCTTGCCATCCTTGTCGAGATCGGCCGCAACGGCGGAGTAGAGGCCGCCGGTGATGGCGAAGGTCGCGAACGGGCCTCCGCCGCGGGTCACCACGGCGCTGCCCCCCTCGACGCGAACCACGAGGTCACCGCCCGCAGAGGGGATCGGCGTGCTGCCGTCGACCAGCGAGGCCTGTGCGGCGGAATCGATGCCCGACCGCTCCTCGACGTCAGGTGCCGCGCCGTCGCGCTCGATTGCCTGGCTCGCGTCGACGTCGAAGAAGAGGTGCTTGCCGTTCGAGAGGTTGCAGGCGACCTCGGTCTTGCGATCGGAGTCGAAATCGTCGGCGACGCAGTCGGTCAGGTTGTAGCCGCGGCCCTCCCACTTGAAGACCTCGACGCCGTCGTACGACAGCACCGTCATGCCCCGGGCACTGCGGCAGAACATCTCCCGGGTGCCGTTGGTCGCGTCGAAGTCACCCACGAAGAACTGGTCGCAGCCGCCGGCGATCCCCCACATCGGGTTGCCGTTGTCCTCGATCACGAACGATGGGTTCCCGGCCCCGACAAACTCGAGCCGCCGATCGCTGTCGATGTCCTCGATCCAGAGGAAGGGCTGCGTGACGCCGCGCCGCGCCGTCTGCTGGTGCTTGAAGGCCCTGAAGACCTTCTGATCGGCGCCGACGAACACCAGGCCGCGGTCACTCGCGGCAACCACCATCGGGCGGTCGCCGTCGGCGACCGCCGCCAGGTGAAAGATCCGCCCATCGGCGGCAGATGCCGAGCCTGCGGCGGCAAAGACCGCAGCAGAGGTGACCAGACCAGCAAGCACACTCTTCCGAACCATGGCTTTCTCCCGGGATACCGGCCCCCGTCAGCAGGGACCACGACTCCGCACGCGGGCAATTTGTACGAACTGCGTCGCCGCCCTGTCAACGCGGGCAGCTCGCTGCGGCGATGACGCAGCGCGCACAGCGGCGGCGCGCGTCGCGTGTTCTGCGTTGCGGGGGTCACCGAGCCCGTTGTATGACACGCGACCTCTCCCGACCGCAGGGTCTCGCGTGGATGCGCCCGTTCGAAATCGAGTCGCCGCAGCCTGGATGGGCCGCGTTGCGGAAGCCGCTTCTCACCTCGATGCGACGCTCATCGCTGAGGCGCTGCGGGTCGTCGCGCCGTCGCTCTCGTCGGGGCTGCTGTCGCGCCTGCCGTCGCTCCCGGCGCCGGCGGCAGGCATCGACGCGTGGCTTGCCTGGTTCGAGGGGGCTGCCAACGACCCACACCTCCGCGACGACCTCGCGCGGGCGCTGCAGGCCCGGTTGCCTCGCCCCTCGACCGCCTGGGCCGGGCGGGCGGCGCGGATGCTCGCCGGCCCAGTCTCGACGTGGATGATCAACCGCACCGTCGGCGACGGCAGCCTCGAGGCCCGTGCCGCCGATCTTGCCCGCCGCGGTGCCAGCAGGGTCTCAGAGCGGGCCGCAGCTCACGTGCTGCACGCTCTCGATTCGTGGCGCCCCGCCGCCTCGCCGGCTGACGGCACCGCCTCTGCGGGAGGCACATGAGCCTGCTACCCGACTTCGGCGGGCTCGCAGCCCGGCTCTCACCCGAGGCGGCGCTGTCGACATCGTCGGCCTCCCGCATCACCTACGCGCGAGAC
>JBILLP010000277.1:0-5208 GCA_044376025.1 Bradymonadia bacterium | reverse complement strand
GCAGTTGCGCGCATCGCCGACCGGCTCCGCATCGCCGGCCCCTGGTTCGCGCAGTTCAAGCGGCGCGACGACGGCACACCGGTGCTGCTCGAGATCAACACACGCGTCGCCGGCTCGATGGCCCACGCACGGCTCGCCGGGCTCAACATCCCGCTGATCAGCCTGTTCTCCTTCATGGGGTACAGCGTCCGGGCGCCGGTGATCCGCGGAGACTTCGTGCTGAACCGCTCGCTGCGGAACCATGGCGATGTCAGCGACTTCGACCTGGTCGTCTGGGACCTCGACGACACCATCCTGCGCAAGGACGGCAAGGCCGACCCCGAGGTCGTCGCGCGGCTGCTCGACCTGCACAACCAGGGTCGTCGGCAGGTGCTCCTGACCCTGAACCCCGATCCGGAGCGCGCGATGGCCGCAGCCTTCGTGCCGCGGCTGTTCGCGGAGGTCGTCTCGACCGACGACAAGCTCCGTGAGCTCGCGCCGCTCCTTGAGCGCCACGGGGCGGGCTGGCCGCGCACGATCGCCGTCAACGACTCCTACTCGGAGCGCCTCGCCATGGAGTCCGCCTACCCGGAGCTCCGCGTGCTCTCACCCGACGCGCTCGACCTGCTCGCCCGTGAGCGGCTCGGCTAGCCCTCGAGCTTGAGTAGCGTCGAGGCTGCATTGCGACCCGACATCATCGCGCCGACGACGCCGTGCCCCGCGCGGGTGCTCGCGCCGCAGAGCAGCAGCCGGTCGATCGGGGTGCGGTACCCCGGGCGCTTCTGCATGAACTGGTCGGGCGTGGCGGCGATGCCGTAGGCGGTGCCGCCCGAGGCGCGTGTGTAGCGTGTGTGTGTCAGCGGCGTCGCCGACTCCCGCAGCACGATTCGCTCCGCCGCCGCGGGGAAGAGCATCGCGAACCGCCGCACCATGTCGTCCTCGAGCCGCTGCTTGGTCGCCTGGTACGCGGGGCTCTCCTTGTAGGACCACGATCCCGGCGCCTGCTCCACGACACCCCACATGGCGGCGTCGGCAGGGACAAGCGTCATCACCTCGACGGTCGAGTAGCCCGCGGGCGCGTGATGTGTCGTCTCCGGGTCCTTGACCGATGCGCTCGTGACGTAGCAGCCGGCGGCGACGGCGGCGTCGGCGCGCCGGCCGGCGCGGTACATCGCCTCGGTGTCGTGGCCGTCGAACTGCCAGTAGTTCGAGTTCTGCATCCCGTACGCGCGCAGGTCGCCCTCGACGCCGAGGCAGGTCATGAAGAGCGCTCCGGCCATGCGGTAGCCCCTGATCTTGTCGGCCCAGGCGGCGGGGACGGCCTCTGCGGGCAGAAGCTCCGCGACCGTCCGCTTCAGGTCGGCGTTGCTCAGCACCCACTGTGCCGCGACCTCGTGCAGGCCGTCGCGGGTCTCGACCCTGACGCCCGCCGCCCGCCCGTCGCGCACGACGATGCCCGAGACGCCGTGGCGCAGGTGCACGGTGCCGCCGGACGCCTCGATCACGCCCGCGAGGGCATCTGCGATCACCTGCCCGCCGCCGACCGGGTAGACCGCCCCGGTGAAGTAGTGGTTCGCCAGCCCGCAGTGGAGCAGGGCGCTCACCTCGCTTGGCGGGAGCCCGTAGTCGCCGTTCTGCCCGAGGATGACCGCCCGGAGCCGCGGGTCGCGCGTGCAGTCGTCGAGCACCTGCGCGATGGTTGCGTTCTGGTAGCGCGCCAGCAGCCGCCCATGCAGCGCCACGTCGAGCGCGAGCCGCAGCGTGGGCTTGCCGCCCGTCTGCTCGAACTTCTTGCCGATCTGCTCGACCTGCTCGAGCAGCGCGACGTAGCGGTCGATGCCTCGCCGCTCCGAGGGGAACATCGCCACGAGGCGGTCGCGATACGCCCCGCGGCTCGCCGGGATGCGAAAGGTGAAGTCAGGGAAGACGAGCGTGTCGAAGCCGTCGGGGTCGAGCGGCCGGTAGTCCAGCGTGATCCCGAGGTCACCGAGGATCGACGGGATCGCGCCGCGCACACCGCAGTCGCCGATGTAGTGCAGGCCGATGTCGAAGTTGTAGAGGCCGCCGGGGCCGCGCCGCTGGAACATCGTGCACGACCCGCCCGCGACGTAGTGGCCGTCGAAGACGGCCACCCGCTTGCCAGCGCGCGCCAGCCTCGCCGCAGCCACCAGGCCGCCGAGCCCCGCGCCGACCACGGCGACATCGACCTGCTCGGGGATTGCCTGCCGTGCGCGGCGCGCGGAGTCGCGTTGCGGGCTCCACCGGTCGGGGTTCGTCGACATCGCAGCCTCCGTTGGTGCAACCGCGGGTCGCGTCACCGCTCCTGCGCGATCCGCGCGAGGTAGTCCCGATACAGCGAACGCGGCAGCGCTGCCACCGCCTCGTCGAGCCCGCCGGCGTCGATGTAGCCCATGCGGAACGCGACCTCCTCGGGACTGCCGATCAACAGGCCCTGTCGCTGCTCGACCGCGGCCACGAAGTTGCCGGCAGCCAGCAGGCTCTCGGGTGTCCCGGTGTCGAGCCAGGCGATGCCGCGCCCCATCGGCTGCGCCCGCAGCCTCCGCTCCGCGAGGTAGAGCCGGTTCAGGTCGGTGATCTCGAGCTCCCCGCGCGCGCTCGGCGCCAGCCCCCGCGCCTTGGCGGGAGCGTCGGGCGGGTAGACGTAGATGCCGGGGACAGCCCAGTTCGACTTCGGGGCCGCCGGCTTCTCCTCGAGGGAGCGTGCCTCGAGGGTTCGGGGGTCGAGGTCGACGACCCCGTACTCCTGCGGGTTGCTGACCTGGTAGGCGAAGATCGTCGCGTCGTTGCCCGTCGCCGCCAGCGCCGCCCGAAGGAAGTCGAGTCGGCCGTAGATCAGGTTGTCGCCGAGCATCAGCATCGACGGGTGGCCCGCGATGAAGGCCTCGCCGATGACGAGCGCCTCGGCGATGCCCCGGGGCTGGTCCTGCACGGCGTAGGTGATCTCGATGCCCCAGCGCCGGCCGTCGCCGAGCAGTCCCTCGAACCGGGGGATGTCGTCGGGCGTCGAGATCAGCAGCACCTCGCGGATCCCCGCCGCCATCAGCGTGGTGAGCGGGTAGTAGATCATCGGCTTGTTGTAGATCGGCTGCAGCTGCTTGCTGACGATCGCCGTCATCGGGAAGAGCCGCGTCCCGCGCCCGCCCGCGAGCAGGATTCCCTTGAACGTTGTCGGGGGTACCGGGTTCATGCGTCTGCTCCTGCCACGCCTCCGCGCTCCGCGTACCACAGGGCCTCGAAGCTGCGGTAGGCGCCCGACATCACCGCGTCGGTCCAGGCCCGGTTGGCCGCGTACCAGCGCACGGTCCGCTCAAGGCCCTCGGTGAGCGTGACGCGAGGCTGCCAGCCCAGGTCGGCCCGGATCCGCGAGATGTCCATCGCATACCTGAAGTCGTGGCCCGGCCGGTCGGTCACAAAGGTGATCAGCCGCCGCGAGGTCCCGATCGGGGCTCCCTGGACCTCGTCAACGATGTCGAGCAGCCTCTCGACCAGGGCGAGGTTCGTCGTCTCGGACTCCCCGCCGATGCAGTAGGTCGCACCGTCAGCCGCCCGCTCGAAGACCCTCAGCAGCGCGTCGCAGTGGTCGGTGACAAAGAGCCAGTCCCGCACGTTCACGCCGCGCCCGTACACCGGCACCGGCTGGTCGGCGAAGGCCCGCGTGAGGGCCAGCGGCACGAGCTTCTCGGGGAACTGGTAGGGTCCGTAGTTGTTCGTGCAGTTCGTGATCACTGCCCGAAAGCCGTAGGTGTCGTGCCAGGCGCGGACGAGGTGGTCGCTTGCCGCCTTCGAGGCTGAGTAGGGGCTGTGGGGCCGGTAGGGAGTCTCCTCGCTGAAGGCGCCCGTGTCGCCGAGCGAGCCGAAGACCTCGTCGGTCGAGACATGCAGCAGCCGCACATCGTCGCGGTCCCTCCATGCCTCGCGAGCGACCTGCAGCAGCGTCGCGGTGCCGTCGACGTTCGTGCGGACGAAGGCCATCGGGTCGACGATGCTCCGGTCGACATGGCTCTCTGCCGCGAGGTGAAAGACGGCGTCGATCGCGTGTCGCTCGAAGGTGTCGCGCAGGGTCGCGCGGTCGGTGATGTCGCCGTGCACGAAGGCGAAGGCAGGGTCGTCGCGCAGGCCCACGAGGTTCTGCAGGTTTCCGGCGTAGGTGAGCGCGTCGTAGGCGACGACCCGCCAGTCCGGCCGCTCCGCGCGGAGCAGGTGGACCAGGTTCGAACCGATGAAGCCGGCCGCGCCGGTGACCAGCACGTTGCGTACAGGGCGCGTCATGCGACCTCGTGGAGCGCCGCCAGCAGCGCATCGGCGATGCGCGCCGCGACGGTCGCATCGACGGCGCCGTGCAGCGGGAGCCTGACGATGCGTGTGGCGACGGCGTCGGTGTTCGGGAGCTCTTCGCTGCCGGCGTGTGCCGGCGCCCGGTGCAGCGGCTCGTAGTGGCTGGCGGCCTTGATGCCGCGCGCCGCGAGCCGGGTGAGCAGGGCCGCCCTCGCGGCGGGCGTCGGCGCGAGCAGCCCAAAGAGGTGGGCCGGATGCGCGTCGTCGTCGGGGATCTGCTGCAGCGCGATCCCGTGGCGCGAGGCCTGCGGCATGAGCGCCGCGCGGTAGGTTGACCAGGCCGCATGGCGCCGCCGCTGGATGACCGCGGCCTCCTCGAGCTGGGCCGTCAGCATCGCGGCGTTGACCTCAGACGGCAGGTAGCTCGAGCCGACGCAGCGCCACGTGTACTTGTCGATCTCACCGCGCAAGAAGCTCCCGCGGTCGGTGCCCTTCTCGCGGATCATCTCTGCCGTATGGCGCAGGGTCGGCTCGTTGAGGATGAGCGCGCCGCCCTCGCCACACGACAGGTTCTTGGTGGCGTGGAAGCTGAGCGCGGCCATGGCCCCGAACGAGGCGACGGGTCGCCCCCGGTGCGCCGCCCCGAAGGCCTGCGCCGCGTCGATGACCAGCGTCACCCCGCGCGCCCGGCAGAGCGCATCGAGCTCGCCGAGCCGCTCCGAGACGCCGTTGTAGGCGACCGCCACGACAACCCGCGTCCGGGCAGAGAGCAGCGGCTCGACCTGGTCAGGGCCCATCGACCACGACCCTGCGGACACGTCGGCAAACCGGATGGTCGCGCCCCGCAACGCGAACGCGTTGGCCGTGCTGCTGAAGGTGTACGACGGCATCACGACCTCGTCGCCCGCCGCGACGCCCAGCACCAGCGCCTGC
>JBILLP010000276.1:0-5251 GCA_044376025.1 Bradymonadia bacterium | reverse complement strand
CTTCGAGCTCGACGATCCGCTCGCGGAGGAGGCGCACATGCCGGTCCCCGGCGTCACGCACCGCTACCCCGACCGGGTGCTGCTCTACGTGACGCACAACTGCCCGGTGTACTGCCGCCACTGCACGCGCAAGCGCAAGGTGGCCGACCCCGACTCCGCCGCATCGAGGGCGCAGGTCGAGCGCGGCATCGACTGGCTTCGGGGCAAGGTCACCGTGCGCGACGTCCTCATCTCGGGAGGAGACCCGCTGACGCTCTCCGACGAGCGGCTCGACGAGCTCTTCGCCGCGCTCACCGCGATCCCGCACCTCGAGGTCTTCAGGCTCGGCACGCGCAACCCGGTCACGCTGCCGCAGCGCATCACGCCCGGCCTGTGCGACGTGCTCTCGCGTGTCAGGCCGCTCTACCTGCACACGCACTTCAACCACCCGCGTGAGTGCACGCCCGAGGCCGCACGTGCCCTCGACATGCTCGCCGACGCCGGCTGCGTCCTTGGCAACCAGATGGTGCTACTCAAGGGCGTCAACGATGACGCCGACACCGTGCTGACGCTCAACCGCTGGCTCCTGCGCCACCGCTGCCGGCCCTACTACATCTTCCAGGCCGACATGGCCGCCGGCATCACCCACTTCAGGACACCGCTGTCGACCGGGCTCGGCATCATCGAGCAGCTCCGGGGCCGCATCAGCGGCATGGGTGTCCCGCACTTCGCGGTCGACCTCCCGGGGGGCGGCGGCAAGATCACGCTGACGCCAGACTACGAGGTGGGGCGTGAGGGCAACGTGATCACCTTTCGGAACGGCTCGGGCCGGCGCTTCGAGTTTCACGATGTGGTCGGGGACTCAGCCGACCCGTCGAGGGAGTAGCCCATGCCGCACGACCCCAACTCGTTCGTCGACATCCCGTTCGACGCACTCCGGGAGATGCTCGATGGCACCTCTGCCATCGATACAGCGCGGCTGCTCGTGACCTCGCACGACGACGCGGAGTCCTTCTTGCAGTCGTACGGCTTTGCCTGGAACCACCCGGAGCACCGCGCCGCGCTGCTCGAGCTTCGCAACGAGGCGATCGAGTTCATCGTCGGCGAGCTGCTGGTCGGCGAGGCGCGGCTCGTCATGGATGCCGACGTTGCCGCGGAGCGCGACATCCGCAAGCTGCTGATCTGGGCATCGGATTTCAGGTCGCCGTCGCGCCAGCTCTGGGCCTGCTCGCTGCTCCGCGTGATGCACACCTTCGCGCACTGCGGGTCCTACTTCCAGCAGCAGTACGACACCGAGATCCGCGAGCAGATCGAGGCGCGCTTCAGGGCGCACCTGCGCGAGACACCCGATGGCTGGGTACTCGGCAGCGGAGGACTCGAGATCCCGCTCGTTGCCTTCATGGTCCGGGGCAGAAAGTCGAGGTCGTCGCTTGCGATGAAGCTGCTCCAGAAGGCGGAGAACGTCGGCGCCGACGTCTTCGACTGGGTCGGGCTCCGGTTCGTGACCCATGAGCGGTACGACGCGCTGCTGGTGGCCAAGTACCTGCGGCTCAACCGGGTCGTCATGTTCGCCAACGTCAAGCCCGGGCGGTCGCGCAACACGCTGATCGACGTCGACACGGTCAGGCGCGAGCTCGAGAGCCTGCGTGATGAGGTGCGTGCCGGACGCCTCGCCGAGCACGAGGTGCTCAACCAGATGCGCGAGCGCTGCCGGCGCATGCCCTATCCTGAAGAGGCGGTCCGCTCGTACAACCCCTTCAGCGCGGTGGCCTACCACTCGATCCAGTTCACCTGCAGCCAGCAGATCGTCGTCAGGCCGCGGGTGCTGTCGGGGGTGGGGAGCCTGATGGCCCGGCTCGACCAGCGGTCGCCGGCGAGCGGAGAGCGGCTGGGCGCGCTGCTCGGCCGGATGCGTGTGCATACCGAGGCGCGCTTCTTCTTTCCGTACGAGGTCCAGATCCTCGACCGGGAGAGCTTCCTGGCCTCGCGCGAGGGGCTCGCGTCGCACGACGTGTACAAGGCGCGGCAGCGTGCGGCCGTGAAGCGGCGGCTGTGGGGCTCGACCGGCCTGCTTTCGGAGCAGCAGCCCGAGCCGGGCTAGGCTTCTCCTGCCGCGAGTGCGCCCGGCGCTTCGCGCAGCGAGGCGAGGGCACGCAGATCGGGGACCGCGTCTGGCACAAGCGCCGCCATGCCCGGGCGCTGCGGCTCCGGCACGGGGGCGCCGAACTCGAGGGCCGCCTCGTCGCCATCATCGGCAGGCTCGAACTGGTCGTTGGCGCCGACCACGGGCGCCACGATCCGGACACGCTCCGCATGCCAGGCCCGCGCCTCGCCGATCGACGCCGTCGCCGCGCCCGTCCTCACGCGGGGGTCGGTGGCGGTCGGGGCCTCGATGCGCCCCTCGACGAGCCGGCCCATCGCGACGCGGACGATCGCGTGCGGCTCCACCTCAACACCGCAGACGACCCGGTAGACCTCGGTCGGCTTGAGGGTGTTCTCGACGATGTGCTGCGTGACCTCGACGACCGGGTCGGACTCGCCAACCCCGAGCAGCGGCGCGAGCTCGCCGGCCCGGGTGACCCGCGCGGAGGCGAGCGCCCGGGACAGCCTCACCCTCTTGGACTTGTCCTTGCGGATCGCCTCGACCTCGGGGTCTGACGCGAGCAGCTCGGCGATGCGGCGCTCGACGGACTCTGCCGTCCCGGCCGCCGAAGGAAGCGCCGCGACGTACCGGGCAGCGTCGATGAAGGCGGAGACGCCCTCTTTCGACGGGCCAAGGGGCGCGGCCTCCAAGAAGAGCAGCCCGTCGGGAGCGAAGGCGTTGAGCTGCTGCAGCAGCCACCCCGCCGGGACAGGCTGCGCGAATGCGATGTCGACGTACTCGGAGATCGACCGCATGCCCATGCCGAGCGCCGGCCCGGCAGAGGTCAGCGGCTTGGGGCTGAAGCCCTCCGAGAAATAGACCTCGATGCCGGCGCGGCGCGCGACGCGTGGCAGCATCGTGATCATGTCGAGGTGGCCCTGCAGCGCCATCGAGCCGAGCTTGCCATACCGGAGCCTGACGTGCTGGGGCTCACCCTGCGCGAAGTCGTGCGGCTTGAGGCCCGCCTTGATGCGCTCGTGCGCGGTCGCCCGCGGGTGGGGCCTGTCCTCTGCGGCGATGGGTTCGCGCGCCCCGAGCCGGTCGAGGAAGTCGATCCGCTCCTCGCGCATCTTCTTGAGGTCGCACGCGATGCCGCAGTGGTAACAGACGAGCAGCCGCTTGTCGGCCTCTGCATCCGCAACATTCGTGTGGTGGACCTTCGCCTTGAAGGGCTTGCCGCACGGGGGGCTCAGCCGGTTGACCAGCGCCTTCTTGTATTCCTTGAGGAGGAAGCCATCCTCGAGGCCCACGTCGATGTGATCCCACGGCAGGTGCGCGTCGACCGGGAGTGTCCCGAGCATCATCGTGCGTTCGAGGCCTGTCTCAGACTCCCAGCTCTCGAGCGCCTCGGACCACGCGCGCCAGTTCAGGTGCTCATCCCACCCGTCGAACCGGGCGCCGTTGCGCCAGGCCAGCTCGAGCAGCCGGCCGGTGCGGTAGTCGCCGCGCGCGAGGATTCCCTCGAGGTGCGAGACGCGGTGGTCGTGCTTTCGCGCCCAGACACCGGCCTTTCGGGCGCCGTCGAAGACGATCTTCTGCTTGCGGAGCAGCTCGGGGATCGAGTCCATCGCACACCACTGGAACGGTGTGTGTGGCTTGGGCACGTGGCTCGAGATCGCGACGGTGACGTCGACCTTGCGCACATACCTGCGACCGATCTCGAACGCCTGGCGGCCCATGGCCACAATGCCGGCCACGTCGTCGTCGGTCTCGGTCGGCAGCCCGATCATGAAGTAGAGCTTGATGCGCTGCCACCCCTTCGAGAACACGCGGTGGCAGGTGGTGAAGATGTCGTCTTCGCTGATGTTCTTGTTGATGACGTCACGCATGCGCTGCGTGCCCGCCTCGGGGGCGAAGGTCAGCCCTGTCGCCTTGACGCTGGCGATGTCGTCGAGCAGCTCGTCAGACAGCCCGTAGGCGCGGAGGCTGCTGATGCCGAGCGACACCTTCATGGGCCGGAGCCGCTCCATGACCTTCTTGATGAGCGGCGCGACGCACGAGTAGTCGGCCGTCGAGAGGGCGGTGACCGCCGCTTCATCGTACCCGCCCTTCTCGATCGCGGAGACGAGCGTCTCGACGACCTCCTCGGGATCCCGCTCCCTGACAGGCCGATAGATCATGCCAGCCTGGCAGAACCGGCAGCCCTCGGTGCAGCCCCGCGCAATCTCGACTGCCATCCGGTCGAAGATCGCCTCGGCAACCGGCACCGGCGAGTCGTCGGGGAAGCGAAACCTTGAGATGTCGTCGAGGAAGGCCCGCTGCACCCTGCGCGGCACATCGTCGCGGCAGGGCTCCGAGACATACATCAGGCCCGACCGCTCACAGACCTCGCGGGTGTAGAGGTCAGGGCAGTAGACGCCGCCCTGCGCGGCGACGTACGCCAGGATCTCGCGACGGCTCATCACGCCCTCTGCGCGGAGCCTCGCCAGGTCGCGCAGGAGCACCGGGAGCCGCTCCTCCGCGTCGCCGATCAGGAACAGGTCGATGAAGGGTGCCAGTGGCTCGGGATGCGTCGCGGCAGGTCCCCCGGCGATCACGAAGGGGTCGCGCAGGGTCCGGTCCTCGTTCTTCAGCGGGACCCCGCCAAGGTCGAGCATCGTCAGCACATTGGTGAAGGTCATCTCGTACTGCAGCGAGAAGCCCACCACGTCGAAGGCATGCAGCGGCTTGGCCGACTCCAGCGTGACGAGTGGCAGCGAGCGCTCCCGGAGCGCCGCCTCCATGTCGAACCAAGGGCAGAAGCAGCGCTCCATCAGGAGGTCGGGCGTCTTGTTGACGACCGAGTAGAGGATCTTCGTCCCCATGTGGCTCATGCCGATGTCGTAGACATCGGGGAAGCCGAGGGCGAAGCGGCACGAGACCGAGTCCCAGGGCTTGATGACGGCGTTGTACTCGCCGCCGGTGTAGCGCGCCGGCTTCTCGATCGTGTGGATGAAGGGCGCGTAGGGGTGTCCGACCTGCATGGCGCGGCGTTCTCGTGGTGGGGAGCGTCGCGGGACGCGGAGCCGGGCGGGCGCCCGGGAGCTTCGACGCAGGATGCGCCGGTTCGCGGGGGCTGGCTAGTGGAGGTCGCCGCCCTGCTGGTTCTGGGGGCCGACCAGCCTGAAGGCGGCCGGCTCGAGCAGGTCG
>JBILLP010000275.1:0-5260 GCA_044376025.1 Bradymonadia bacterium | reverse complement strand
GGTTTCCGGCGCTGGCGGCGACGACACCGCGGGCAAGCCGGTCGGGTGGGGTCATCAGCAGCCGGTTCAGGGCGCCGCGCTCCTTGAAGGCCCCGGTCTTCTGCGCACCCTCGAGCTTCAAGAAGAGCTTGCTTCCACACAGCTCCGACAGCGACTCCGCCGCGTTGAACGGCGTCAGCACGATGCGGTCGGCGATGCGGCGGCGCGCCTGCTCGATCGTCTCGAAGGTGACGGGGAAGCGTCCGGGGTCGACCTGTTCGGCGTTCATGGGTCTCCGGGGTCGCGTCGCTGCGTCCGGATGGGCGCCAGCGTCTCATCGAGCGTCAGCTTCGGCTCGTAGCCGAGCCCGAGCCGGGCGCTGTCGCCGCTCACCATGCACACATACTTCAGGTAGTCGAGCGAGCCCGACGGCACACCCGACGCCCCGAGCCCCCAGAGCAGCCCCAGCATCGCGCGCGCCAGCGGCTCCGCGAGCGGCAGCCGGCGACGGCCGAGCGCCCTGATGACATGCGACAGCGGCGCCGGCGACGGCCCCGCGATGTTGAAGATGCCCCGCACCCCCGGCCTCAGCGCCAGCCGCACCGCGGAGAGCAGGTCGTCGGGCGAGATCACCTGGATCATCGGGTCGAAGCCGGCCAGCGTCGGCACGGTGGGCATCGCGAGGTAGCGGCTCGCGGCGTTGCCCAGGTGGCCGACGACGTGCGACGGCCTCAGGATGACCGTGTCGACCTCGGGGTGGCGCCACAAGAAGGCGCCGGCCGACATGTCGGCCTCGACCATGTTGCGCAGCCCGCCGAACGACTGGCCGGCCAGCAGCGGCGCCTCCTCGGTGAGGAACTGGTCGTTGTCGGCGAAGGCGCCGTAGACCGCCGCGGTCGAGATGACCACGGCCTTCGTGACCCCATGCTTGCGGGCGGCGTCGAGCAGCCGGTGGGTGCCGACCACGATCGCGTCGCGCTGCCCGTTGTCGCGCCGCGCCCACTGTGGCTCGGGGATCAGGTGCACCAGCGCGTCGACCCGCTCGCGCTTGAACAGCTCATCGACCTGCCGGCGCCGCGGGTCGACCTCGAACACGGTCACATCCTTGGGCATGTTGCGGGCGCCCCGCGGGTCGATGCCGATCAGGTCCGCGTCGCGGTGCAGCGCCCGGGCGAAGACGCGACCGAGGCGGGTCGAGACGCCCGTCAGCGCGATGCGCGGCCGTGCGCCCCTCACCAGAACCACCCGCGACGCCGGTCGAGGCCGCGCGCGATCCCCGCCTCGATCGCCTCGCGCACCTCGGCGACCCGGGCCCCGATGACCCGGTCGTCGTCCTCGTGGTCCCCCACCGGCCGGATCGGCGCGCCGAACTCGATGCGGTACTTCACCGGCAGCGGCAGCGGCCCCGACACGATCAGCGGCGCCGCCGGCACGCCGAGCAGCCTCGCGAGCCGCCTCGCGTCATAGACCGAGATGATCTGCTCCTCGGCGCCGACGATGCTGACCGGCACGATGGGCGTCTGCGTCTCGAGCGCGAGCCGCATGAAGCCGTGCCCGAACTTCTGGAGCTGGTACCGCTTGTCGAAGGTCTTGCTGATGCCGCGGACGCCTTCGGGAAAGACCATGAGCGCCTCGCCGAGCCGCAGCAGCGTACGGGCGTTCTCGGGGGTGCCGACCACCTGCCCGAGGCTCGAGAAGAGCACCGAGATGAAGGGGAGCGTCGGCACCCACTTCTCGACCATGCCGCGGGCGATGCGCGGCGGGTCACGGTCGAAGAGCAGCGCGCTGCCGAGCATCATGCCGTCGAGCGGGAGCTGGCCCGAGTGGTTGGCGACGAGGAGCACGCGGCCGTCGGGCACATGCTCGATCCCGGTCGCCTCGACACGGAACCAGTGGCGGTAGAGCGCGCGCAGCGTCGGAAGCGCGGCCGGAAGCAGCGAGGGACGAAAGCCGAACGGGTCGAGCCCCTTGAGCCGCTCCTGCTCCTCGAGCCGGGCGATGACTCTTTCGACTTCGGGATGCATCGGCCGCGGTCACCTCGGGGACACCGGATGGTGTGTCGTCTGACGGCCACCGGTCAAGCCTGCCCGGGCGGGTTGGGCATGACGCGGCGCGACGTGGCCTCAGTAGTGCCGCTCGAGCACGTACCAGCCAAAGGCGCGGAGCATGAGCTTGGGCATCGAGTCCTCGACCAGCGGGTCGAGCCGGAGCCAGGCCTCCTCGACGAGCGTGCTCGACTGCTCGACGCAGGCATCGAGGCCGCCGACCGACTCGACCTTCTCGATGACCGCACCGACGACGGCGGGGTCGCGCGGCTTGGAGCGGATGGTCTCCCAGAGCCAGGCGCGCTCCTCGCGGGGCAGGCGGGCCATGGCCTTGGCGACCGGCAGCGTGACCTTGCCGTGCATGATATCCTCGCCGCGCGACTTGAGGTCGCCCTTGAAGCCGCGCAGGTTCAGCACATCGTCGATGATCTGGAAGGCGAGGCCGACCGACTCGAAGAAGTGGCCGAGCCCCTCGATCTGCTCCTCGGTGCCGCCACCGGCGACCGCGCCCATGCGCGACAGCGAGGCGGCGGGGATCGCCGTCTTGAGCCGGTGGATGGCGAGGATGCGCTCCTCGAGCAGCCCGCCGTCGCCGGTCTCGACGACATCGGCCATCATGAAGTCGACGCCGTCGATGTCGAGCGCCTGGCCGGCGTGGCCGGCGCGCAGGGCCTGGAAGTAGTGGTCATAGATCGCCAGCTTCTCGCGGTCTGACAGCGACGGGCCGACGAGCAGCTTCTGCCCCATGAAGTAGCAGGCGGTGCCGGAGTTGATCGCCAGCGACTCGCCGTAGAGCATGTGGGCGGTGGGGCCGCCGCGGCGCACGGTCGACTTGTCTTGCACGTCATCGACCATCAGCGAGCCGACGTGCATCAGCTCGGGCATCGCCAACCAGCGCACGAAGTTGCGGGAGTCTCCGCCGACGACGTCGCAGCAGGCGAGCGCCGCGTAGGAGCGCCAGCTCTTGCCGCCGCGGTCGGTGATCAGGCGGACCGGCTCGCAGAGCGTGCGGGCGAGCTGGCCCAGCTCGATGCCGCGCATGTAGGCGTCGCGCTCGCGGCTGGCGACCAGGTCGCGCAGCGGCTCGTAGGCGGCATTGTTGGGCACGAGCGCCTCGACCGACTTGCGGACCTCCTCGCCGACGGCGCCGAAGAAGTCGTCGAGGGTCTCGACGGTGACGAAGCCGCTGCGCTCGACGTAGCCCTTGCCGGTGACCGGCTTGCCGCCGATCGTGCCCGCGACGTTGACCGCGCCCTCCCAGAAGGCCGGCTTCGAGATCAGCGTCACGAACTCCTGGTCCTCGAAGAAGCCGGTGAGCTCGAGGTCGACGCCGAGCGTGGCCGAGGCGACCCTGAAGCCGGTCGGGTAGAGGTTGAAGGTGCGGGTGCTGCGCCAGCTCGAGGTCTCGTCGAAGCTGAGCTCGAGCGACTCGTGGCGGCCGTCGGGGTCGACGAGCAGCATGCGGCGGCCGACCGAGGCGTTGTCGTTCTTGAGGTCGACCATGGAGTAGGCGGAGAGCGCGCGGCCGTCGTCGAGCTGCACGGCACACCAGAGCCAGGCGATGTCGCGCTTGGTGCCGGCCTCGTTGGCGTCCTTCTCGCGCTTGTGGCCGCCGAACTCGTGGTCGTACCAGCCGCGCCCGGTCTTGACCGGCTGCGCAAGCCCATCGAGCGTCACGGTGCCGGTGACCTCGTTGTCGGGGATGAAGTAGTAGAACATGTCTTCGCCGCCGACGCCCTTGACGACGCCGTTGTCGCCGTGGCGGACCGGGGCCATGCGCGGCCTGAAGACAAGGTCGAAGCCGGCGCGGTTGGCGGCGCCCTGCCCCTTGATGTGGTAGCTGCCGTCATCGCGCCGCAGCAGCGAGATGCCGTCGTAGTCGATCTCGAGCCGGCGGTCTGACACGTAGGGGTCGTGCTTGAAGACGCGGTCGGGGTAGGGGACCTTGCCCTTCTCGAGCACCTCGCGCATCGCGCGGCGCAGCCGCTGGTCGCGCGTGCCCTCGCCACGGTTGAGCCGCTCAAGCCCGAGCTTGGCGGCCTCCTTGTCGACCCGCGACTCCGACAGGTAGCGGCGACCCGACGCGTCTGAGATCGCCCAGGTCACCGAGCCGGCGTGCAGCAGCCGCTTCGTCTGCTCGTCGCGCGCCTTCACGATGCGGAAGAACGACGCGAACATCGACAGCTCGCGGCCGTCGGCCAGCCCGATGTGCGCGTTGAAATACCACCACTCGGTGGTAGACGAGTCGTGGGGCAGGTCGTGGACCGTCAGGTCGATCGCGCCGTCCGAAGGCCAATCCGCTGGATACTCAGTCATGCTGCTCGATGCCTCAGCGAATCCGACCCCGGCATGCCCCCGCCGGGACAGGGCGGTCCTTGACTTCGCAACGGCCCGGCACCGGACCGCCACGACGCGGCCGGAGATGTACGGGGAGCCGGCTCCGGGTGTCAAGCGAAGACTGAGCCACGATTCATCGACGGACGGGCGTCGGGGCCCGATGCGGCGCGGTCAAAACCGGTGAGCGAATACTCACCTGAGCAGCACGTCACGCCCTGGTGGCACCCCGCCCGGCTCGGGCCCCTGGCGATCGCGCTGATCGCCCTCGCCTGCGCCGCCCCGTCGGTCACCACCGGCTTTGTGATGGATGACCACATCCACCGCGTCGTGCTGCGCCCCGACCACGGGCTGAGCGGCCTCCACGGCTCGCCCGTCGACCTCTTCTCGTTCGCCTCGGGCAGCCCCGCCGACGCCCGCGCGCTCATGGACCAAGGCGTCTTTCCGTGGTCGACCGACCCCGACGTGCGGCTCCGCTTCTTTCGCCCGCTCTCGTCGCTGACGCACTGGGTCGACCACCGGCTCTGGCCGCAGAGCCCCGTGGCCGCGCACCTGCACAGCCTCGCCTGGTTCGCCGCCGCGATCGCCGCCGCCTGGTTCGCGCTCCGCCGCGTCGTGGCCGACCGCCGGCTGGCGCTGCTCGCGCTGGCGCTCTTCGCCCTCGACGACGCGCGGGGCCCGACCGTGAGCTGGATCGCCAACCGCAACGCGCTGGTCGCGCTCACCTTCGGCCTGCTCGCGCTCGGGCTGCATGTGCGCGGCCGCACCGCGTCGCCCCGGAGTCGGTCGACGGTGTGGCTGAGCGCCGGCTGCCTGGGGCTTGCGCTGTGCAGCGGCGAGGCGGCGGTGGCCACCTGCGCCTTCTTGTTCGCCTGGGCGACCTGCTTCGAGCCGGGTCCGCT
>JBILLP010000274.1:0-5293 GCA_044376025.1 Bradymonadia bacterium | reverse complement strand
GGCGGCCACCGAGGTCGAGATGAAGGAGAAGAAGGCCCGCGTCGAGGACGCCCTCCACGCCACGCGCGCCGCGGTCGAGGAGGGCATCGTGCCCGGCGGCGGCGTCGCCCTGCTGCGTGCGGCCCGTGCGATCGATGGCCTGTCACTCAGCGAGGCGCAGCGCTTTGGCGCCGCCATCGTCCGCGCGGCAACCACCGCGCCGCTGCGCGCCATCGCCGCCAACTGCGGGGTCGACGGCGCGGTCGTCGTCAACGCCGTCAAGGCCGGCGAGGGCGCCTGGGGCTACAACGCCGCCACCGACGCCTACGAGGACCTCCTCGCCGCTGGCGTCATCGACCCCGCGAAGGTCACCCGCAGCGCCTTCAAGAACGCCGCCTCCGCCGCCGGCGTCCTGCTGCTGACTGCCGCCTCGGTGTCTGAGGCGCCCAAGGCCGACGCCTGACCGTCGCCGCCCTGACGGGTCGTGGCCGCCGCCGGCAGCAGGCCGGACGGCGGCCTTTTCATTCGGGGTCCCCGCGACCGTTGCGAAGCAGGATCCAGAAGCCCACCACCGCTGCCGCCGCGAGCGTCCCCGCCAGGACTGGGTAGCTGACCTCGATCATCGCGTCTCCACCATGCCGGCGCGTTGACATCCTGCCGGATTCCGTCTCTCCTCTCCGCCCCGCACGCGCCCTGCCGCGTGTCGTCTCCGATGCTGCGGTCCGCCCATGAGATACAGCCAGCTCCTCGTCCCGACGCTCAAGGAAGTCCCCAAGGAGGCGGAGGTCATCAGCCACCAGCTCCTCCTGAGGGCGGGCTACATGAGGAAGCTCGCCGCCGGCATCTACAGCTTCATGCCCCTCGGCGCCAAGGCGATCGCGAGGGTCGAGACGATCATCCGCGAGGAGATGGAGCGTGCCGGCGCCCAGGAGGTCTTCCTGCCCGCCGTCCAGCCTGCCGAGCTCTGGCGGGAGTCCGGCCGATGGAACTTCTACGGCCCCGAGCTGCTGCGCATGAAGGATCGCAAGGGCGGCGAATTCTGCCTCGGGCCGACCCACGAGGAGGTCATCACCGCCCTCGTGCGCGACGACGTCCGCAGCTACCGCCAGCTCCCGCTCAACCTGTTCCAGATCCAGACCAAGTTCCGCGACGAGATCCGGCCGCGGGCGGGGCTGCTGCGGGGCAGGGAGTTCATCATGAAGGACGGCTACTCGTTCGACGCCGACGAGGAGGCCTCCAAGCGCACCTACCAGGCGATGTACGACGCCTATGTCCGCATCTTCAACCGCTGCGGGCTGCAGTTCAGGCCGGTCGAGGCCGACACCGGCAACATCGGCGGCAACATGTCGCACGAGTTCCAGGTCCTCGCGGAGTCCGGTGAGGACTCGATCGTCAGCTGCGAGGCCTGCGGCTACACCGCCAACGTCGAGAAGGCCGAGCTCCGCATCGACCACGCCGCCGCGGGCGCGCTGCCTGCGGGGTCCCCGGTGAGGGTCGATACCCCGCGCGTCCGCAGCGTCGACGAGGTCGCGGCCTTCCTCGGGCTGCCCGCGTCGCGCATCATCAAGACGATCCTCTACCTCGCCGACGAGCAGCCGGTGGCCGTGCTCGTCCGGGGCGACCTCGCGGTCAACGAGGTCAAGGTCAAGGCGGCGCTCAAGGCGACGACGCTGCACCTCGCCCCTGACGCCGCGGTCAGTGCGATCACCGGCGCCCCGGTCGGCTTCGCCGGACCGGTCGGCCTCGCCGCGCGCATCCTCGCCGATCACTCCGTCAGGGGCATCCTCGACGGCGTCGTCGGCGCCAACCAGGCCGACGCCCACCTGACCGGTGTCTGCATCGAGCGAGACGTCCCGGGCGTCACCTGGACCGACCTGCGCATCGCTGCCGGGGGCGACGCCTGCGGTCGGTGCGGCGGCACGTTCGCCTTCTTCCGCGGCATCGAGGTCGGCCAGGTCTTCTTCCTCGGCACCAAGTACTCCGCCCCCATGAGGGCCGCCTTCCTGGCGGAGGACGGCAAGGAGCGCCCGATGGTCATGGGCTGCTACGGCATCGGCGTCACCCGCACGCTCGCCGCGGCCATCGAGCAGAACCACGACAAGGACGGAATCATCTGGCCCATGGGCCTGGCACCCTTCCAGGTGATCGTCTCGCCGCTGCAGGTCCAGGAGCAGGCCGTCGTCGACGCCGCAGAGAAGATCTACCGCGAGCTCCGAGCCGCCGGGGTCGACGTGCTGATCGACGACCGCGACCTCCGCCCGGGAGTCAAGCTCAAGGACGCCGACCTCATCGGCATCCCGCTCCGGATCGCCGTGGGATCGCGGAGCCTCGCGGAGGGAAGGGTCGAGCTCAAGCACCGACGTGCTGCGGCCTCCGACCTGCTCGAGCTCGACGCGGTCGTCGCCGCCGTGCGCGCCGCGATCGACCGCGAGCAGGGCGAGACCAGGCCGTGAGCGCGCTCGACCGGCTCGCCGTTGCGCTCGACCACGAGGACCCCGGGGCCAACCTCGAGCTGGTCCGCAGGCTCCGGGGCCGCGTCGGCTGGTTCAAGGTCGGCATGCGGCTGTTCTACGCCGAGCCGGAGCGGAGCATCGCCGCCGTCAGGGAGGCAGGGGCACGGCTCTTCCTCGACCTCAAGCTGCACGACATCCCCGAGACCGTGCGCGGCGCCGCCCGCGCGCTCGCCGTGCACGCTCCCGACCTTGTGACGATCCACGGGCTCGGCGGCGCCGCGATGGCGGTTGCCGCCCGCGAGGGCTTCGCAGCCGGCGGCTCACCGGGCACGAGGGTGATCGCGGTGACGATCCTGACCTCGATGGACGCCCCCACGCTGGTCTCGGTGGGGCTCTCCTCCTCGCCCGGTCAGGCCGTCGAGCGCATCGCAGCGACCACCGCCGATGCCGGTGTCGACGGCTGGGTCTGCTCCCCACACGAGGTCGCCAGCCTCCGGGGCCGGTTCGCCGACGCCATGCTTGTCGTGCCGGGGATCCGGTTCGACGCCGCGGCGCACGAGGACCAGCGTCGCGTCGGGACGCCCTCCGAGGCGCTTGCCGCCGGAGCCTCGCTGCTGGTGGTTGGCCGCCCGATCCTGCGCGCTGCCGATCCCGTCGCCGCCACCGAGCAGATCCTCGAGCAGGTCCGGGCAGCCTCCCCATGACGTGGGTGTACGGGACAAACCCGGTCCTCGATCTCCTCGACGCCGCGCCGTCGACGATCCTCGAGATCCGCCTGCAGCGCTCGGATCGCCCGTCGCCCCTGCGTGAGAAGATCGAGGCGCGTGCCGCCGCCGCTGGGATCCGGTGTGAGCGGGTCGACGCCGCGAGCCTCCGTGCCGCCGTCGGCGACGCCGTCCACCAGGGCGTGATCGCCCGCACCGAGGCGTTTCGGTACGCCGATGAGCGGAGCCTGCTCGGGGGCGAGGGTGACAGGCTCCTGATCGTCCTCGACCAGGTGCAGGATCCCCGGAACCTCGGCGCGATCTCCCGGTCCGCGCTCGCCTTCGGGGCCGCGGGACTCGTGATCCCCCGCCACGGGTCCGCAGAGGTCACAGCCGCGTCGATCAAGGCGTCGGCGGGCGCGGTGCTCCGGCTGCCGGTCGCGCGGGTGACCAACGTGACGCGGTTCATCGAGGCCTCGAGGGAGGCGGGCTTCTGGGCGTTTGGCGCCGCGGCGGGCACGGGCGTCAGCGCAGAGGCCGCGGACTGGGCGCCGCGCTCGCTCATCGTGGTCGGCGCAGAGGGCGACGGCCTCCGCCAGGGGGTCCGCGCCGCCTGCGACCGGCTCGTCAGCATCCCGGTCGCCGGTGTGGAGAGCCTCAATGTCTCGGTGGCGGCGGGGATCCTCGCATGGGAATGGAGGATGCGGTCGTCCCGGCTCGGCGCCCCGCGTCCCGGCCGCTGAGCGCGGGCGGCGCCGCAGGGCAGCAATCCGCTTGACAGCGTACCGGTGGCCGCTAGAGGCGTCCCTCCTGCCCGCGACCGCGGGGAGTGCTGACGTAGCTCAATTGGCAGAGCAGCTGATTTGTAATCAGCAGGTTGCGGGTTCGAGTCCCATCGTCAGCATCCACATAGCCGACGCCCACAGGGGTGTCGGACGTCCGGTGGAACGGAGGGATGCCCGAGTGGCCAAAGGGAGCAGGCTGTAAACCTGCCGGCACTAGCCTACGATGGTTCGAATCCATCTCCCTCCACTAGATGAGACGACCCGCCAAAGCGGGCCCGCGGGAGTAGCTCAGTTGGCAGAGCGTCAGCCTTCCAAGCTGAATGTCGCGGGTTCGAATCCCGTCTCCCGCTCTTTGGTGATTCTGTCGTCTGCCCACGTAGCTCAGCGGTAGAGCACTCCCTTGGTAAGGGAGAGGTCACGGGTTCAAGTCCCGTCGTGGGCTCTTGTCCCTGTGTCGCGAGCCACCGGGACCGGATCCGTTGACGGCAATGGTGTCGTCGTGTACGGGACCGCCGCCTTTTTGACAGGTCTGGGCCTCCATCCCAACCCGCCCAGTCCAGAACCGGAGTAGAGCGTCATGGCAAAGGAGAAGTTCGAGCGTAACAAGCCCCACGTGAACGTCGGCACGATCGGCCACGTCGATCACGGCAAGACGACGCTGACGGCGGCGATCACCAAGGTGATGTCGGAGGAGAACGGTCGCGGCAAGGCGATCAAGTTCGACGAGATCGACAAGGCGCCCGAGGAGAAGGAGCGCGGCATCACGATCGCGACGGCGCACGTGGAGTACGAGTCTCCGCTGCGTCACTACGCGCACGTCGACTGCCCGGGTCACGCTGACTACGTCAAGAACATGATCACGGGCGCGGCGCAGATGGACGGCGCGATCCTGGTGGTGTCGGCGGCTGACGGCCCGATGCCGCAGACGCGTGAGCACATCCTGCTGGCCCGCCAGGTGGGTGTTCCCTACATCGTCGTGTTCATGAACAAGGTCGACATGGTCGACGACCCGGAGCTCCTCGACCTGGTCGAGATGGAGGTCCGTGAGCTGCTGTCGAAGTACGACTTCCCGGGTGACGATACGCCGATCATCCGCGGCTCGGCGCTGCACGCGATGAACGGGACGAACCCTGAGATCGGTCGTTCGAAGATCATCGAGCTGATGAACGCGGTCGACCAGTACGTGCCGCTTCCCAAGCGCGACATCGACCGTCCGTTCCTGATGCCGGTCGAGGACATCTTCTCGATCTCGGGCCGCGGCACGGTGGTGACGGGCCGAATCGAGCGCGGCGTGGTGAAGGTCGGCGAAGAAGTGGAGGTCGTGGGCCTGACGCCGACGTCGACGAAGACGACGGTGACGGGCGTCGAGATG
>JBILLP010000273.1:0-5304 GCA_044376025.1 Bradymonadia bacterium | reverse complement strand
CGGCGGTCGGCACCATCTCGGGCTTTTTCTCCGCGACGCTGCTCGGTGACGCGAACTTCGCGGCCACCGTCACGACGCGCGATCTCGCTGCCTTCTCGACCGCGGTCAGCGCCCGCATCGAGGTGTTCGACGCGACGGGACTCCGCTCGAACGCCATCCAGGCGACCTTCACGCGCGTCGACCCCATCGACGAGGACGGCGCGTGCGACCCGACCGGCTACGCCAACCTCTGCGCAGAGGAGCTCGCCTGCTCCGCCTCCGCCGACGGCTCCTTCCGCTGCACCGCCCCGGCAGCGCCAGTGCTGACGCAGGCCATCGTCACCCTCGACCGGATCGACGCGCTCACCGTCGAGCGCATCGCGGGCAGCGACGCCAACGCCGACGTGGCGAGGGTCGAGTTCGTCGTGAGCTGGAACGGCGAGCGCCCCTCGGCCACCTTCGTGCTCGAGGCCGACCTCTTCACGCCGACGCTCGACGGCCGCACGAACTTCGCCGGCCGCGCCTCGGAGTTGCTGACGACCGGCCTGCCCGTGCCCTACGAGGTCGAGGTCACGCTGTTCGACGGGCTCGACAAGCCCTCGAACACCCTCACCATCACGCTCGCGGAGCCCGGTGACCTCGGCACAGCCTGCAGCCAGGGCACCCGCGCCGTGACGGCGGCGGACTGCCGGGCAGACGACGGGCTCATCTGCGGCTTCGACGGCTACTGCGTCTACGCCTCCGCGCCGACCATCCTCGGCGCGGCCATCAGCCGCACCGACCTCGACCAGGTCGTGCTGCAGGTCGAGGGCGAAGACGTCGACGGTGACGCCACGACCCTCGTCATCGACGCCCTCGACGCTGACGGCCAGGCCGTCAACCCCACGCCGCTGTTGCTGCCGCTCAGCACCAGTGGCATCGACTTCTCAATCGGCCAGCTCATCACAGGGCTCTCGAACGTGCCGACGGCGGTCGCGCTGCGGCTCGTGGCCGTCGACGCGCTCGGCTACGAGAGCGAGCCGGTGAACGTGCTGCTGCCGCTCGTCTACGGGCGCGGCGAGGCCTGCACCGAGGACCGCACCGTCGGCGCCTGCGGCAGCGGCGACGACTGCCTCGACGGCTTCTGCCCGGTCGATGGCCCGGTCATCGAGTCGCTGGCCGTGCGCCGGTTGTCGGTAGACTCCTTCGCGCTCGAGGTCACCGGAACCGACGCCGACGCCAACGCGATCGGCCTCCTTGTCCAGCTCTACGACGCCGACGGAGCGCCCCTGCTCGCCAGCCCCGCCGAGTTCCGTGACATCCCGGGCCTCACGGGCTTCTCGAGCTTCGAGGTCGGCTTCGCGCTCGTAGGGCTCAGCAGCTTCCCGACCGCTCGCACGATCGAGGTTCGCGTGTTCGACGCGCTCCCGCGGGTGAGCCTGCCGGCCTTCGGGCTGCTGCCGGGCATCCTCGCCGACGGCGAGGCGTGCGACACGACCGGCTACCTCGGCGCCTGCAACGACGGCTCGATCTGCTCCGACGGCGTCTGCGTCGGCACCGGGCCGACGATCACAGCGCTCAGCGTCGAGCGCCTCGATGCCGACACCGCGCGGCTGTTCGTCGAGGCGGCCGACGCAGACGCGAACATCGTGACCCTGCGCATCACGCTGCTCGACGTCGATGGCGCCGCGCTGTTCGCGGGCGACTTCTCCGTCGCCGCGCTGGCGGGCGTGTCGTCGGGCACCGAGATCGTCGACATCCTCGACCTGACGAGCGAGGGGATCCCGGCGACCGTGCTCGTGCAGGCCTTCGACGCCGCCGGCAACGCCAGCGCCGTCTCCAGCGCGCCGATCCCGGGCCTGCTCGGGTCGGGCGAGGCCTGCACGGGCGTCGCCGGCGACCCGATCTGCAACGATGGCCTGTTCTGCACGGCCGGCATCTGCGCCACGGCGGCACCGATCATCACCTCGGTGAGCACCGTCCTCAGCGACGACGCCTCCGTGCTCACGGTTCGGGTCGACGGCGTCGACCTCGACAACAACGTGATCGGCGTGAGCCTCCGCTTCTTGACGGCCGGCACGGTGGCCTTCTCGTTGAACATCAACGGCAGCACCACCGGAACGCTGGTCAACAAGGGCGATGGCACCTGGACGGCCAGCCTCAACGTGCCGTGGACGATTCCGGAGCTGGTGACCCTCGACGGGCTGCAGGTCGTCGTCGACGACGCCACCTTCCAGTCCAGCAGCGCCGGCCCCTTCGACCTGCCGCTGCTGCGCAGCCCGGGCGACACCTGCGACCCCGCGGGCGTGGCCGACACCTGCCTCGCCGGCTTCGCCTGCATCGACGGCGTCTGCTCCGACCCCGCCGGGTTCTGAGGTTCGAGGGCGCCATGCCTGACCCGCGGCTGACACGGGCCAGGCTGCGTGTCGCCGCCACGGTGATCTGCCGCGCGGCCCCATGGATGGCGCTGGCGGTCACGGCGCTGCTGCTGGCGCGCCGCTTCGACCCGGTGACGCAGTCACCCGGGTGGCTCTCCTGCCCGCTCCGGGCGCTCACCGGGCTGCTCTGCCCGCTCTGCGGTGGGCTGCGCGCGACCCACGCGCTGGCGCACGGCGAAGTGGCGCAGGCGTGGTCGCTCAACCCGTGGCTCTTCGGCGCGGCGCCGCTGGCGATCGCGCTGGTGGTCGTGAGCCGGCCGCGCCCGGACTCGCCCGGGCGCCCGGGCGCCGGCTGGCTCCGGGCGCACGGCTGGACCCTGCTGCTCGGCAGCGCCCTCGTGTGGATGATCGCCCGGAACGCCTGGCCGCTCGACGCCGCCCGTTAGCCGGCGGTGACCCTCACCACGCCCGCCTCGACCGGCAGCCCGAGTGCGCGGGCCGTCGTCTCTCGCGCCTGCGCCAGCACGCGGGGCGCCTCTGCGAGCCTGAAGGGCGACAGCCGCGGCAGCCCATCGATGACGAGCGTGGTGAGGTTGGGCGCCGACGGCGGCCGGAGCGCCTCGCTGCCAGCCGTGCGCCAGGGCGACCTCGACGACAGGTGGTGGTGCAGCACCCGGGCGCCCGGGTCGACCGTCGACAGGGCCGCCCGGTCGCCGATGCCGCCATCGAGGTAGCGCCGACCGTCGATGCGGCGCGGCTGGAGCAGCCCCGGGAACGAGCACGAGGCCCGCACCGCCGGCACGAGCGGACCCTCGGCGAAGACACGGGTGGTGCCGGTGGCGACCTCCCACGCGGCGACGCGGACAGGCACCGGGCAGTCCTCGAACCGCGCCGCGCCGAAGGACGACGACAGCAGCGCCTCGAACCGCGCGCCTTCGAGCAGGCCGAGGCCGAGCGAAGGGTCCCAGAAGTCACCGCGCTGGACGGTCTCGAGTCGTGACACGATCGCGTCGGCGGCGACCCCCGACGCCGACCAGCCGCCGATCAGCGCGCCGGCGCTCGTGCCGCCCAGCGCGACCGGCCGAAGCCCCGCGGCCTCGAGGGCCTGCAACATGCCCGCATGGGCGAAGAAGCCGAAGAAGCCCGACGACATGACCAGCGTGAAGGGCTGCTCGGAGAGCCAGTGGCGGAGCGTCTGCATCGAGGCCTGCCTCGTGGTGGTGCGCGCCGCGCCTCGTGCCCGATGGCGCGCCACACCGCAAGCGTCGCGGCGTCTGCGCTCGCCAACCGCGCGGAGTTCTGCTGAGATGCCGCGACGAGGTGCGGAACGATGGCAGTGCGAACCGTGACAGACGGCGCTTCGGTACCGGGGGTCGTCGACAACAGGGTGTGGTTCGACGCGCCGGAGCATGTCTCGTTCTCGGCGACGCTCGCGGGCCCGGCGAGCCGCGCCGGCGCGACGCTGGTCGACGCCGCGCTGCGGGGCCTGCTGCTGCTGGTCGGGTTCGCGGTGGCGGCGGTCTCGGGCGTTGCGATCGGCGAGTCGGGCGTTGGGCTGGGCATCGGGCTCCTGCTCTGGTTCGTGCTCGAGTGGGGCTACCACGTCTTCTTCGAGGTGCTGTTCGCGGGCCGCTCGCCGGGCAAGATGGTCTTCGGGCTGAGGGTGGTGCGCGAGGGGGGCTACCCGGTCGGCTTCGCAGAGAGCCTGGTCCGCAACCTGCTGCGAGGGGCCGACGCGCTGCCGGTCGGCTACCTGCTCGGGGCGGTGGTGGCGAGCTTCGACCCGCGGATGCGCCGGCTCGGCGACATGGCCGCGGGCACGCTGGTCGTGGTCGACCGGCGCGACACGCAGCGTGACGCCGCCGTCGGCGTCGAGCCGCCGACGGACCACGAGCTCGCGGCGATCCCGCCCAGGGTGCGGCTGAGCCTCGAGGAGCGGCGCGCGGTCGGCTCGCTGCTGCGACGCTCCGCGCTGCTGCAACGCGCGCGCCGAGCGGAGCTTGCCGAGCTGCTGGCGCCGGCGGTGGCGCGCCGGCACGGGGTGGAGCCGCCGGCCGACCCGCTGCGCTTCCTCGAGGTGCTCCACGCCCGGGAGGACCGATGACCCCGGAGCAGCAGGAGCAGCGGTGGGTCGGTGAGCGCGCCGCGCGCTGGAGCGAGCTCGAGGCGCTGCTGGCGCGCGCCGACGGCAACGTCAGGAGGCTCGCGGGTGACGACGTCGAGCGGCTGCCGGCGGCGATGCGCGAGCTGGCCGCCGACCTGGTGCGCGCCCGGAGCCGCCGCATGAGCGCGTCGGTCGTCGCCAGGCTCGAGGCAGCCACCGCCCGCGCGCACGTGCTGCTCTACGGCGCGCGCCGGCAGCGCATCGGCACCTTCGTCGAGTTCGTGCTCCTCGAGGGGCCGCGGGCGGTGCGCCGCTCGGCGGCCTTCGTCTGGGTGGCGACGGCGCTGTTCGTGGTGCCGCTGCTCGTCTCGCTCGTGGGCACGCTGACGGTCGACGGCTTCGCGCAGTCGGTGCTGTCGCCGCAGCTCCTGGGGCAGATGGAGCGGGCCTACGCAGAGGGCTTCAGCGGCCGCACGGCCGGCGAGAGCTCCGCGATGACCGGCTTCTACGTCAAGAACAACGTCGGCATCGCCTTTCGCTGCTTCGCGACCGGCGTCTTGTTCGGGCTCGGCACGGTCTTCTTCCTCATCTACAACGGCGTCGTGATCGGCGGCGTGCTCGGCTGGGTCATCCGCAGCGGGCACGGCGAGAACATCGTGACCTTCGTGTCGGGGCACGGCTCGTTCGAGCTGACGGCGATTGTGCTGTCGGGCGCGGCAGGCCTCCGCATGGGCTGGGCGCTGCTGCGACCCGGCACCCGCTCGCGGCTGGGTGCGCTGCAGGCGCAGGTGCCCGACCTCGTGCCCATCGTCGTGACCGCGGCGGCGATGCTGCTCGTGGCGGCCGGCATCGAGGCCTGGTGGT
>JBILLP010000272.1:0-5306 GCA_044376025.1 Bradymonadia bacterium | reverse complement strand
CCCCTCGCGGAGCGCGTCAGGGGCACCGTGCTCGCAGCGGTCTTCTTCTTGCTGTCGCTGTTCAGCAAGGAGATGGCCGTCACGATCCCCGCCATCGTGCTGCTGATGCACGCCTATCTGCCCATCTTCGAGGCCGCGCGTCAGGGGCGCCCGGTCAGCAGCCCCTGGTCGTCGGTCCTGAGGCTGCTCTGGCGCTACTTCATCCCCTTCTCGCTGATCACCGGCGCCAGCATCGTGGTCGTGATCTGGTACATCCACACTGGAAACGTCACGAACTTCAGCGACAACATCCGCGGAGGCACGATCCCCACGCACATCGCGACGGTGCTGTCGGCGTTCGGCCGCTACGCGGAGTTGATCGTCTTCCCGATGCGGCTCGTGGGCGACTACAGCGCCTTCCCGGTCGCGACCTCGTTCGTGGAGCCGAGCGTGATCGCCGGCGCCGCCTTCGTCTCCACCATCTGGGGAGGCGGGATCGCGCTCGCGACCCGGGCGCCGTGGCTGTCGTTCGGCCTGCTCTTCTTCGGCGTGACCATGCTGCCGGTCAGCCAGATCATCCCGCACCACGAGCTGCTCGCCGAGCACTACCTCTACCTTCCGCTCGTCGGGCTGGCCGTGCCGGTCGGGCGCGGTCTCGAGCTCGCCCTCGCAGCGGGGCGCCGCGGACAGGTCGTGCTCGTGGCCGCGGCGCTCGTGGCCGGTGCGTACGGCGCTCGAATCCAGGAGCGAAACCGCGACTTTGGCGACGAACTTCGCTTCACCGAGCGGGTGCTCGCCCATTTCCCGAACTCGCAGCGTGCGCGGCTCCAGATGGCCAACGCGGAGCGCGAGCGTGGAAACCTCCCCGGCGCCATCGACCGGCTCGGGGAGGTCGTGCAGCTCGCGACCAAGCAGGCCGACAACTACTACGTCGCGCACATGAACCTGGCCAACTCGTACGCGGCGCTCGGCAAGTTCGACCTCGCGGAGCAGAACCTCAACGTCATCCTCGACGACTTCCCCTTCCACCCTCAGGCGCTCCGGGTGCTCTCGACAATCCGCGTCGAGCAGGGGCGCGGTGACGAGGTCCTCCCGACGCTTCGCATGCTCGCCAAGGCGCAGCCGATGAATGGCGACATCCAGCTCGACACCGCGATCACGCTGATCCGCATGAACCGCTTCGAGGAGGCTGAACCCTTCGTCGAGCGGGCCGCGCTGGTCCGCAACGAGGACCCCTATGCGCTGTTCCAGGCCGGCATCGTCGCCGCACGGCTCAACAAGCTCGACCGGGCGCGCGACTACCTGCTGCGCTCGCTCGAGTTCGACCCGAAGAACCCCGTCACGATCGTTCGCCTTGCCTGGGTCGAGGGCAACCTCGGCAACCAGGAGCGCGCCAACGAGCTCGCGCGCATGGCCGTCGCGCTCCAGCCTCAGCTCTCCAAGCCGGGCGCCGCAGCCGGTTCCGGGGAGGGCTCCGGGCTCCCCCTGCCAACGGCAACGCCGCCAGCCGGAAGCGGTTCGGGAGCACCGTAGGCCCTGTGCGGGTCCGGCGCGCGGACGCTAGCCCGCCCGCCTGACGACCAGCCGGAGCAGCTCGCCGCCAGCCTTCACGAAGTCTCCGGCCTTGACGCGGCTGCCCTTGACGTCGCGCCAACTCCGCAGCGGCAGCTCGCACACACAGCTCGCCGCGCCCTCGAGTCCACGCGACCGCCGCTCGGCGTCGATCCGCGTCAGGAGCTCGACATCGAAGATCCAGCGGCTCTCGAAGGGCTCTGCGAGCACACGCGACAGTGCCGGGCCAGCCCTGAAGAGTTTCGCTCCGCACTGCGTGTCGTACACCGGGATCTGCAGCGACAGCGACGCGATCGTCGCAAAGCCTCGACCCAGCACATGCCGCACCGGGTTGCGCTCGATGTTGCGTCCGAGCAGCCGCACCCGCGCACCGATCACGACCTCGAGCTCGGGTCGTGCATCGAGCAGCGCCACGAACTCGGGCACGGCGTCGAGCGGCGTCGCGAGGTCGGCATCCCAGAAGCCAACAAGGCTGTGTCCTTCTGCCAGCGCCGCGTTCAGGCCCTGCCTGACCGCCTCTGCCTTGCCCGCGTTGGCCGCGAGCGTGCGGATCGCGATGCGGTCGGGGCGTCGTACCCGCAGCTCCTCAAGTACCGAGGCGGTGGCGTCGGTGCTCCCGTCGTTCGAGAAGAGCAGCCGGAGCCGCGGCTGCGCCTCGAGCGCATCGACAAAGGCATCGGGCTGCAGCCGCAGCGCCTCGTTGTAGCACGGGACCACAATGCAGACCGCGGGTGCGGTGTCGCGTCGCCGCGGGCTCACGGCGTCTTCTCGAGGATCGCGACCAGGCTCACGCCGTGGCTGAAGGGGCGGCGCCCGGTATCCACGGCTGCGGCGAGCGCGCGCGCTTCGCTCGCGAAGAGCTCCTCGAGCAGACGGTTGGCCACCGCGGGGGGCATCGAGAGGTCGGTGCCGGCGGCGCCCGCCGCCACCCCACGGCGCCGGTTGAGTGTCCGGATCGCCCGAACCACCGGGTAGAGCCGCGTGTTGAACGACGACAGCAACCGCACCCGCACCGGCAAGCCGGACCACTCTGCCGCGAGCGTGTCTGCCTCGTACCGGCGAAAGTGCCCGAAGTGCACATCGTGCTCGCCCCAGAGCCGCATGTCGGCCGGCACGGTGATCACGACCCGGGTGCCGGGCCGCACCGCCGCGACCACGTCGCGCAGCGCGGTCCGCGCATCCTCGATGTGCTCAAGGACATCGAGCAGCAGGACGGCGTCGGCGCTGGCCAGCGCCGGCGGAAGCGGCGTTCCGGGCCTCCAGACTGAGAGGTCCAGGCCCGGGAAGCGCGCCCGCGCGGAGCGGATACCCTCATCAGAGGGGTCGACCCCCGCGCGCTGGTAGCGGGCGTCCATCGCGGCCAGCGTGCCGCCGGTGCCGCAGCCGAGCTCGAACAGGCTGCCCCCCTGCTCCGCCGGGAGGATGCGGTCGATCAGCCTGGCGAGGATGCGCTGACGTCCGCGAAACCACCAGTGGCGCTGCTCGAGATCGGCATGGAGTTCGAACTGGGCCTGCTGCATCGTCGCGGATCCGGGGAGTTACGCCGCCAGGATGCGGCTCCAGTATGCCCGTACTCCACGTTTTGCGATCGACCAAGGGCGCACCGCCCTGGTCAGGCGGTGGGCCCCGACGACGCCCGCACGCGGCCCGGCCAGACGAGCGCGGCACCGATCGCGGCGCTCAACAACGCCGCCACGGGCACCCAGCCCGGAAGCTCCGCCGCGACCGCCTCCGACACCGTGTATCCGGCGATCAACACCACCCCGTTGTTCACCGCGTGAAAGCACATCGACGGCACGATGCTCCGCGACCGCACCGCGAGCCAGCCCAGCACCAGCCCAAGCAGCATGGTCGCCGGCAACCGGGTCAGGCTCAGGTGAAAGACCCCGAAGAGCAGGGCAGAGACCACAACCGCCGCCCCGTCCCTCAGCCGCGTCCGAAGGCCCTGGAGGATGAACCCGCGAAACAGGACCTCCTCACAGATCGCCGGGCTCACCGCGCCGAGCAGCAGCATCATCGCCCAGTCGAACGGCGACTCCGGACGCGGAAAGAACTTCGCCATCTCCGCGGCCATCTCCTTCGGCATCGACAGCACATGGGCATCCAGGAACTGCTGCACCGCCAGCACGCCGAGCCAGACCGAGCAGCCGAGCAGCGCCGCCGCGACCAGGTCGCGAAGGCGTGGACGCCTCAGCAAGTAGGTCTGCCTGAAGTCAGCCCTGATGTAGAGGGTCACGAGCAGCGTCGGCAGCAGCACGAAGCCCCACAGCGTCACCGCCAGCCCGACCCTCGGCACCTTCGCCTGCAACGTCGCACCGGCGTAGAACAGCACCACGAGCATGATGCCGAACCAGGTCATCGCCTCGGCGAACCCGGGGGTCGGCGTCGCCTCGAGCTCGGAGCGCCTCTGCAGCAGCGCAATTGCGGGGCGGTCGCCCAGCGCCACGCCCTCGCTGGCGAAGATCCGGGCGGCGACCGCAAGGATCGCCGCCGTGTAGGCCGCCGTCGCCGCCGACACCACGAACACCGCGTCAGCCGACGCTCCCGACACCAGCGCCGCCTTCATCAGCAGCACCACGTTGACGCCCGGCACCAGCCCGAGCGCCGTGGAGTAATGGAACCCCGGCAACTGCGCGATCATCGCCGGCACGATGCAGAGCAGGTAGACCGGCGTGATGAAGGTCTGCGCCTCCTTGAAGCTCCGGGCCATGACGGCGACCGTCAGCAGCAGCGCGGACACAAAGAACGCCAGCAGCAGCACGACCCACGCAAGCAGGCCGATCGCGTGCCACGGCAGCGACATGTCGATCGCGCCGAGCATGCCTGGCTGGATCAGCAGGTTCTGGCCGAACAGCAGCGACAGGCTCAGCAGGTTCATCGACCCCGAGAGCAGCGCGATGCAGACCACGGCCAGGTACTTGCCGGCGACCAGCTCGGTCGGGGCGACCGGCGCCGTGAAGAGGGTCTGGATGCTGCCCCGCTCCCGCTCCCCGGCGGTCAGGTCGATTGCCGGGTAGTAGGCGCCGAGCAGCACGTTGATGATCACCAGGAAGGGCAGCAGCGTCCCGAGCAAGAAGCCGCCCCGCTGCTCGGGCGCGTTGCGGTCGGTGGTGCTCCAGTCGAAGGGCTGCGCGAACGCCGCCGGCAGCTTCTGCTCCGCGATGCGCCGCGTGAGCACCTCGGACCGGTGGTTCTGCAGGGCCGGCAGCACACGATCGAGCGCCTGGCGGGAGCCCTCTCGCACGCTCTGGTAGAAGACCGTGACGCGGCCCGTCTGGTCGAGCGACTCGACAGCGGGCAGGTTGCGGAGGTCGACGAGCGCATCGAGCCCGAGCCGGTCGAGGTCGCCCGCGCCCGAACCCTCCGACGCGCCCACCTCGGCGAGCAGGGTCCCGTCTGAGGCGTCGATGGCCCGCGCGAGCGGGTGATCAAGGCCGGCGCCCAGAATGCCGATGCGCGAGTCGATGCGCTCGAGCCGCGTCTGCTGCGACGCCGCGATCTGTGCCACCGTGAGCATCAGCAGCGGGTAGAGCAGGAGCGGGAGCAGGATCATCAGCAGCAGCGTGCGCCGATCCCTGAAGGACTCACGCAGCTCCTTGAGAGCGATCGTCTTGACGATGGCCGGCCGCATCAGCCCTCCTCCACCGCACGTTCGGCGTCGGCGCGCCGGACGACCTCCAAGAAGGCCCGGGTCAGGTTCCGATCCCCCGAGATGTCACGGAGCCCGTCGACCGTCGACGTCAGGATGACCCTGC
>JBILLP010000271.1:0-5318 GCA_044376025.1 Bradymonadia bacterium | reverse complement strand
CGAGCAGGCCTGCTCCGGCTGCCTCCGGGACGCCTGCGGCGGCACCGGTGATGTCTGCGACCAGGGGTACAGCACATGCACCGGGCTCTGAGCTTCAGGATCCTCCTTGTGGCGGTGGCGGTCGCGGCTGCCGCGCCGGGCTGTCGGGCGCGAGAGGCCTCGAGCGCAGAGAAGGCCGCCGCAGAGGCGCCCGCAGCCGCAGCGCCGACCCCGACGCCGGCACCTGTCGCACCTTTGACGCGACCCGCCCCTGCGATCGAGGGCAGCGGGCTGCGGACGTCGGGCTCAACCCTGACCCCCTCGGGACAATTGCCGAGCGGCTCCTTTCAGCTTCGCCCGGCGACCCTCGGCTCACCGAAGCCCACGCTGCAACTTCGCAACTCGAACCTCCAGCTTCGGCCAGGCTCGATCCAGCCGCTGCGGCCGCGGGTCGCGGGCACACCGGGCACTGCGGCTCCGCATCCGTCGGGCGCCGCACGGGTGCCGCACGGTGGTGGTATCAAGCCCGTTACGTCCGGTCACTGAGCAGCGCGCAGCCGCCCTGCAGGGACCCTACTCGAGTGCTGGTAGCGTCCGGTCATATGGAGCCTGGGCGACACCGACCTCGGTGACGATCGCGGTGATCAGCTCACCCGGCGTCACGTCGAAGGCCGGATGCCGTACCGAGATGCCCGTCGGCGCGATCGCCACGCCGCGGACCTCGGTGACCTCGCGCGCGGAACGCTCCTCGATCGGGATCGAAGCGCCATCGGCGAGGCTCAGGTCGAGCGTGGTCCGGGGCGCGGCCACATAGAACGGGATGCCATGGTGCCGAGCGAGCACGGCCATGGTGTAGGTCCCGATCTTGTTCGCGGTATCGCCGTTCAGCACGATGCGGTCGGCGCCGACGACCACCGCGTCGATGTCGCCCGCCCGCATGAGGGCTCCGGCCATGTTGTCGGTGATCAGGGTCGCTGGGATGCCGTCTCGCTGGAGCTCCCACATCGTGAGGCGGGCGCCCTGCAGGTAGGGACGGGTCTCGCAGGCGTAGCAGCGTGCGAGCCTTCGCTGGGCGTGGAGCGTCCTGACGATCCCGAGGGCGGTGCCCCAGCCCGCTGTCGCGAGGCTGCCGGTGTTGCAGTAGGTCAGGACCCTGGCGCCATCGCCGATCAGGCGGGCGCCATGCTCGCCCATGGCGTGGTTGGCAGCGAGGTCCTCGTCGCGGATCGCGTGCGCCTCGCGGAGCAGCGCCTCGGGGTCGAGGGCGCCTGCGGAGGCCACCAAACCGCGGATGCGTTCGATGGCCCAGCGCAGGTTGACCGCCGTCGGGCGCGAGTCAGCCAGGTGCTGCAGCCGCCGCTCGAACTCCGGCAGGGGCTCCGCAGCGTCGAGCGCGGCACGGGCCGCGAGCACGGTGCCATAGCCCGCGGTCGTCCCGATCGCCGGCGCGCCGCGGACCACCATGTCGGTGATCGCCTCTGCCACGGCCTCCGACGAGCTGAAGCAGAGGTACTGCTCCTGCGCTGGCAGCAGCCGCTGGTCGAGGAGCTCGAGCACCCCGTCCGACGCGGAGCCCACCCAGCGCACGGGTTCGATTGGCTGCTCCATCACGCCCCCTCGTCAAGCCGGCTTCGCAGCCGCGCGTTGACGAGCTTGGGGTCACCCTTGCCCTTGCTCGCCTTCATCGCCTGCCCGACCAGGAAGCCGAAGAGCTGCTGCTGGCCCGCCCGGTACCGCTCGACCTCAGACGGGTTGCCGGCGATCACCGCGTCGATGATCGCTTCGATTGCGCCAGCATCACTCACCTGGCGCAGACCGTCCTCATCGACGATGCGGGTCGGCAGGCGCGGAGCCAGGAGCATCTTCTCCCACACGCCACGCGCGATGGTCGTCGAGATGGCGTTCTCGTCGATGAGCCGCTGCAGCTCAGCGACCGCATCCGCCGTGATCTCGTGTCCGGCCGCAGCAACGAAGCGGTCGGCCGGCATGTCGTAGCGGAGCGTCCCGCCGTTGAGTCCGGCCGCAATGCCACCCGTCAGCCAGTTGGCGATGCCCTTGGCGTTGGGCAGCACCGCCACCGCACGGTCGAAGAAGGAGACGAACCCGTCGTTCGCCACCAACACACCCGCGTCGTACGCCGACAGCCCGTGGCGCTCCTGCAGCCGCGCGCGCGTGTCGGCCGGCAGCTCCGGCATCGACGAGCGCACCGACTCGATCCAGTCCTGGCCGACCACCAGCAGCGGCAGATCGGGCTCGGGGAAGTACCGGTAGTCGGCGCTGCCCTCCTTGCGCCGCATCATGAAGGTCATCTTGCGGGCGTCGTCCCAGAGACGGGTCTCCTGCCAGATGCGCCCGCCGGACTCGATCTCCTGCACCTGCCGCTCGATCTCGAACTGGATGGCTTCGCGCAGGAACTTGAAGGAGTTGAGGTTCTTGACCTCGACCTTGGTCCCGAACGCCTCTGTGCCGCGGAGCCTGACCGAGACGTTGGCATCGCAGCGCATCGCCCCGTTGGCGAGCATGCCGTCATTGATCCCGATCGCGACCAGGATGGCCCGCAGCTCCTTGAAGTAGGCCGACGCCTGCTCCGCGGTGCGGAGCTCGGGCTCCGAGACGATCTCGATCAACCCGGTGCCCGCGCGATTGAGGTCGATCAGCGACACGGGTGCCTCGCCGTCGTGCTGTGACTGGCCGGTGTCCTCCTCGATGTGGATCCGGGTGACGCCACAGCCCATGACCTGGCCGCCCACCTCGAACTGAAGCCGACCGTGGGTGCAGAGCGGGCGCTCGTACTGCGAGATCTGGTAGCCCTTCGGCAGATCGGGGTAGAAATAGTTCTTTCGTGCGAACTCACTCTCGTGGTGCACCTGGCAGCCGAGCGCGAGGCCGGCACGGATCGCCAGCGTGACCGCCTCGCGGTTGAGCACCGGCAGCGAGCCCGGGTACCCGGCGCACACCTCGTTGACGAGGGTGTTCGCGGGCGCCCCGAATGCGACCGGCGCCGAGCTGAAGATCTTGGAGTTCGTGCGCAGCTGCGCGTGTACCTCGAGGCCGATCACGGCTTCATATGCGTTCTGCATCACAGGCCTCCGCTCTCGAATCCCGGGGGTGCCGACAGCGCCCCGCGCAGCGCCTCCACTCGGCGAGCGGCGCCGAACAGGGTGGCCTCTGCGAACGGGGCGGCCAGGAGCTGGGCGCCGATCGGCAAGCCCTGCCGCGTGCGCCCGATCGGCAGCGAGATCGCTGGCAGACCCGCAAGACTGGCCGGGATCGTGTAGATATCAGCCAGGTACATCTGCAGCGGATCGGCGGTGTTTTCTCCGAACCTGAACGCCGGCGCCGGCGCCGTCGGCGTCAGCAGCACGTCGCACCGCGAGAAGGCCTCCGCAAACTCCCGCACAAACAGCGTGCGCGTGCGCTGCGCCTGACCGTAATAGGCGTCGAAATACCCGGCACTCAACACGAACGTTCCGAGCATGATGCGGCGCCGCACCTCAGGCCCGAACCCGAAGGTCCGCGAACGGCGATACAGGTCGGGCAGGCTCTGGGCTTCGGCATCCCGAAACCCGAACCGAACCCCGTCGAACCGGGCCAGGTTCGATGAAGCCTCCGCAGAGGCGACGATGTAGTAGGTCGCCACCGCATACGAGGTGTGTGGGAGCGAGATATCGACCAGCTCCGCGCCCGTCTCGACGAGTTGCGCCACGGTCGCATCGATCGCGGCCCTGACCTCGGGGTCGAGGCCGTCAGCAAAGTACTCCCGCGGCAGCCCGACCCGGAGCGGCCGCGACGTGTCGTCGGCCAGCTCGCCAAGCGCCGGCAACGGCTCGTGCGACGAGGTCATGTCACCCTCGTCCCATCCGGCCATCGCCAGGAACACTCGCGCCGCATCCTCCACGGTCGTCGCAAACGGCCCGATCTGGTCGAGGCTCGACGCAAAGGCGACCAGGCCCCGACGGCTCACGCGCCCGTAGGTCGGCTTGAACCCGACCACGCCGCAGAACGCCGCCGGCTGGCGAATCGACCCGCCCGTGTCGCTCCCGAGCGAGGCCGGCACCAGCCTCGCCGCCACCGAGACCGCGCTGCCGCTGCTCGACCCGCCGGGCACACGCGCCGTGTCCCACGGGTTCTGCGCCGGCCCGATCGACGAGTTCTCGCCCGACGAACCCATCGCGAACTCATCCATGTTCGTCTTGCCGATCACCACCGCGCCGGCCGCCTTGAGCCGCGAGATCGCGGTGGCATCGACCGGTGACACGAAGCCGCGGAGCATCCTCGACGCGCACCCGGTGGTCAGCTCGGTCGTGCAGATGTTGTCCTTGACGGCGATGGGGACACCCGCGAGCGGGCCGAGCACCTCGCCCTGCGCTCGGCGCCGGTCGACCTCGCGCGCCGCCGCGAGCGCCACCTCGCGCTCGGTCGCCACGAAGGCGCCGAGCCCCCGGTGCTGTTCGATGCGGTCGAGCGCTGCTGCCGTCACCGACTCCGCGGTTCGCTCGCCCGAGGTCACCGCCTCGACGATGCGTGAGATGGGAGAATCAGCCACCGTCGCCTCCACCGTCGATGACGCGCGGCACGGTCAGCTGGTCGCCGACGCGCGCCGGGGCGTTGCGGAGCATCGTGTCGGCCCCGGGCGCCGCCACCGCGACATCCTCGCGAAAGAGGTGCGCCACGGCGACCGGGTGGGTCGTCGGCGGGACGTCTGCCAGTTCGAGCGCGCGGAGCTGGTCAACGTAGCCAAAGATGCGGCCCATCTGCTCGGCGAGCCGCTGCTGCTCCTCCGCCGGGAGCAGCGACAGGTCGAGCCGGGCAAGCTCGGCCGTGTGCGCCAGGGTGTCGAGGGTGACAGCCATGTCAGGATCCTCCGGGTCGGCCCGGGATTGGGCGCGCCGCTGCCTTACCTCCCGTCGTGTCGTTGGCAAGCGAAAGCGGTGGCGTCCCGCGTGCCGGATCGGCCCCGTGGACCGGTCGCGCCGGTCACCTGCCGGCAGCCACGAAGGCGGCGGCGTACGGGGTCGCGGGCGAGGCCTCGACCTCGCTCCAGGTGCCCCACTGCGTCAGCCGGCCTGCCTCGACGAAGGCCACGGTATCGGTCAGCGCCCGCGCGTCGCCCGGATCGTGGGTCACGAGGAGCGCCGGCAGCCCCGCCTCGTCGAGCCAGCCCCGGAGCAGGTCGCGCACGAGGCCCCGCGCCGCGAGGTCGAAGGCCGCAAGCGGCTCGTCGAGGAGCAGCGCGCGCGGCTGCGTCGCCAGCGCCCGGGCCAGGGCCACCCGCTGTCGCTCGCCGCCCGAGAGCCCGCGCGGCCGGCGGGCGGACAGCGCCTCGAGCCCAAACCGGC
>JBILLP010000270.1:0-5328 GCA_044376025.1 Bradymonadia bacterium | reverse complement strand
AGCAGCGACCGCCTCGTGATCGCTGTGGTCCGAGTTGCCCCGCCCCATCGTTCGTGCCGCCGCGATTGCGGCCGCCTCGGTGACTCGAACAAACTCCAGCGCCAGGTTGCGATCCATCGTGCGAGCTCCTTGATCGTGCGGCGCCTCCGGGGGACTCCTGGCATCCGCGGGCGCGGCAGGCCGCGCGCGAGCGTCCATAGCCTAGCGCCGTCGGCTCGCACAGAGCCAACCTCAGGCCGCTCCGGAGCGCGGGTGCCGGCGAGGCGTCGTGGGGGCGCTCTTGCAGTCGCGTTCCCGATCGCGCACGATGCCCCTCGATGGCTCCGGCTCCCGACCCGCTTCGCGCCCCAGGCCGACCGACCCTCGATCGGAGGATGGCGCTTGCACTCGCCTTCGCGACCCTGCTGGCAGGCTGCGAGGGCCCTGGCGCCTCGGTGACGCTCGACGCGACCTACCGGCTCGGCGATTGCCAGCAATCCATCAGCGAGCGGGACTACCCCGAGGTCCAGATCCTTTCGCCCGAGGTCACCGACTCCGGCGGGCTCTGGCTCGTCCGCATCCGTGCCGCGGCAAGCTCGACAAGCCGGCGCCAGGAGTGGACGTTTCGCATCGCTGAGCCGGCCGACCTCGCTGCGGACGCGGCGCAGGTGACGTCGTGGACCGCACGGCTGACCAGCGCCGTCGATGGGGCGACGGTCGCCGAACCGGCCACCGCCGCCTGGAGGCTCGACGACGCCTGCGGAGAGCCCGCCGCCGGCTGGCTCGGCGGCACGGTCGAGGTCGAGATCGACCGTTCGGCGGCACCCGACGAGATCACGCTGACGTTCGAGGGCTCCGGGGACGACACGCTTCGCGGTGGAGCGCTCGATGCGGCGCTCGTCCGCTTGCACGGAGCCGTCGGGAACGGCGTGCCCGACACGATGTTCGAGGCGCCTCCGCCCCCTCGCGCGATGCGGCCGCGTTGACAGTGGCGCCCGGTTTCGCCAACGAGGCGTGTGCTCTCGTCCTGGGTAGAGACCGGCTCCATCTGAGGCTTCGCGCGGCATGCAAGAGTTCGGCCCGTTCATCCTGCTGAAGCGCCTCGCAGAGGGCGGCATGGCCGCCACCTTCCTGGCGCGCGTGCGCGAAGACGGGGTGGGCAGCGAGTTTGCGCTCAAGCGGATGCTCCCAGAGCTGTCGCAGGAGCCTGAGCTGAGGCAGCTCTTCTTGGAGGAGGCACGGGTCGCCCGCTCGCTGCGACACCCGAACATCGTCAAGACCTACGAAGCGGTCGAGGTGGCCGGAGAGGTCGCCCTGCCCATGGAGTATGTCTGGGGCGAAGACCTGCGCCGCATCGTCGAGCGCGGCATGGCGCTCGGGAGACCGATGCCCATCGTGCTCGTCGCGCGCGTCATCGAGCAGGCCGCCCGCGGACTTCACCACTTCCATACCCGCACCGACGCCCGGGGTCGGCCGCTCGGCTACGTGCACCGGGACATCTCGCCGCCCAACCTCATGGTCTCCTTCTTGGGCGACGTGAAGGTGCTCGACTTCGGCATCGCCAAGGCGGAGGCGGAGTTCATGCGGGTTCGGCCGGGGCAGTTGCCCGGCAAGTTCAGCTACATGTCGCCCGAGCAGGTCGAGGGGCTTGAGGTCGATGCCCGCTCCGACCTCTTCGCGCTTGGCGTGATCCTGTACGAGCTGACCACCCTTCGACGCCTGTTCAAGGGAGAGAGCGACGTCGCGACGATGCGGCTCGTCTCGACCGGCGAGGTTCCCCCGCCGCACCGTGCGCGTCCCGACTACCCACCTGCCCTCGAGGCGATCGTCCTCAAGGGCCTGGAGCGCGACCCGCACGACCGGTTCACCGACGCCGCGTCCTTCGCCGACGCCCTTGACCGGTTCATCGAGTCGACCGGAACACGCGCCGATGTTGCCGCGCTCCGCGACTACATGCGCGAGATCTTCTCTGACAAGCTCGCTGAGACGCGTGAGCTGCTCGGCGAGTCCTACGCCGGCCCGGTTGGCGAGCCGAACATCTCCGTGACACGACCGGTGAGCCAGCCCGCCAAGGCTGTCGACGTGGCGCTGCCGGCGGGCGTGCTCCCCTCGAAGGCGTCCGACACACCTCCTCGCGCAACCGCAAAGGTGCGGCCGGCCGAGCTCCGCGCAGAAGCATCGGCCGCTTCAGCGCGTGCCAGCCAGCCACTGGAGTCCCAGAAGCCCACTCCGACGCGGCCGACGAACCCGGTCGTCACGGCTGAGTACACGCTTGGCTCGCGTGGCGGAGCCGATGACGGCTTCTCGCCTTCGCACGGCGGGCGCTGGATCGGGGCCGCGGTCTTCGTGGCGGCGCTCCTGGGTGTCGGGCTCATCGTGCTTCGAAGCACGTCGAAGAATGAGGCTGCGCTGGATACCTACCAGGGCATGCAGGTCACTGCGCCCGCGCAGGCGCCGAAGCCACCGGAGCAGGCGCCTGCCGGGATCGGTACGGCGATCGACTCGACGCCCCAGGGTGCCGCAATTCTTGTCAACGGCATGATGACCGGGCTCGTCACGCCGGCGACCGTCGCACTGGTCAGGGACCAGTCGAACGAAGTGACGCTCGCCCTCGACGGCTTCGATGTCCTGACGACGCGCATCCAGGGAGACGGTACGCGGCAGACGGTCGTGCTCGGGGCGAAGGCGCCCAGCGCGGCCAAGGCCCCCGGCGACGCGCCCGGCGAGCCGCTGGTGTCACGTCTGCGCATCGAGCCGCGCAGTGGCACCGAGGTCGTGACCAACGTGCGGGTCTTCGTGAATGGTGTTGAGCGCACATCGGCCAGGCCGCTTGACCTCGAGGTCGAGCCTGACCGCCCCTGCCACATCACCCTTCGCGCGGAGGGCTTTGCTGACACCGTGGTCATGCTGACCCCGCGTGCGAGCCGTTCGCCCGATGACTGGCGCCTGCTGGCAGTGCCGATGGCCCGCGAATCGGTCGCTGCCGACCACGCGGTGCTGAGGCTCGAGGTCTCGCCACCCACCGCAGAGGTCCGGCTCGACGGTACTCAGGTGGCTCCGAGGTCGGACACGCAGGTCTCACGTGCGCGGCTGCATCGCCTCCGGATCGAGGCGACAGGGTATGTCCCGGTCGACAAGGTGATTGCGGCGGGCGCAGGATTCGTAGTGCTCCCGATTGGCCTGGAGTCGCTTCAGCGGGAGCCGTCTGCCATCTCGCTCAAGGTCAGCCCCGAGGATACCCGGATCTACCTCCGCTCAACCGAGCCCGGAGGCCCGTCCGCGGTCGAGATTGGGCGCGGTGAGGTCAAGGACTTCGCGACGCCCGCCGGAGCCTACGAGGTCGTGCTCGGTCGCCGCGACGAGAAGGGCCGGCAGCGCGGTACCTTCGCCGTCACGCTGCTCCCCGCCACCAAGCATGTCATTGAGCTTGCGCTCGACGGCAGCGGCGTCACGGAGACGGCAGCCTCGACCGCCCCGCTGCCGCCGACGCCATAGCAGCGTGCCCAGTTTGACAGCGGGGTAGGGTCGAATAGCGTGGCACCGTATCGCCTCCGGGGCTGACCGAATGCTGCACCTGCTCCGATCCCTGCGGGTCTGTGCCCTGCTTGTTGCGGGCCTCGGATGCCTCGCCGCCTGCGGCGGCCCCGAGACGGCGGTCGACCGCGTCGACGAGGTCGGCGGCCCCGAGGCGTCGGGGAACCTCCGAAGGGTCGGCGTCAGGTACGCGGCAGAGCTCCCGGCGCTGCTCTCTGCTCGGCTTGATGCCGAACGCACCACCTTCGAGCTCCGGTCGATCCTTGATGCCGGTGGCGCGACACCGGAGCGTGACGCAGCACGGGCCGCGGCCCTCGCGAGCCTCTACGAAGCTGCGGCCGGCCCCCACTTCGTCGACCGGGGCGGCCTGAACCAACGCGGTCGCGCCCTCCGTGCGCGGCTCGCCCGCATCGAGCGTGACGCCCTCTCACCCGCCTGGTTCAGGCGAGCAGAGCTCGACGCTGCCGTGACCGCGCTCGCGGCACTGCCCGACGAGGGCGTCAACCTGATGCTCCGCGACGCCGATGCCCAGCAGTTCATCGACTGGTGGCTCGCCAAGGGCGCTCAGCTCGAGTCCGGTGAGCGCCTTGAAGTCCTCCTCGACGAGCACCGGTCCCCGGTTCGCGCTGTCTCGGAGGCGTGGCGCAATGCCCGTGATCGACAGGCTGCGCGCGACGCGGCGCTGCTGCGCGTCGAGTCGCTCAGTGCCTCAGCCCTGGTACGCCTCGCCTGGGCGATGCGCGGGGCGAACACCGCGTACGTCACTCCGGCCGAACGCGCAGAGCATGGCTGGACGCTCGATAGCGACGAGCAGCGCGCCGAAGCGGTGCAGTGGCAGACGACGAGCCTGGTGCTCGACATCGCCCGCTCCGGCGAGCCAGCGGGACGTATTGACGCCCTGACGCCGCCGTTTGAGCAGTATGCCAGGCTCGTCGATGCCTATGCCCGCTATGGAGCCATCGTCCGCTCCGGCGGCTGGCCAGAGATCGACCGCGCGTCCCGGTTGCGCCGCGACCAGGGCGGACCGCTGGTCCCGCTGCTCCGGCAGAGGCTCGCTGTAGAGGGCTTCGTCGCTCGCGCAGAGGGCGGGAGCACCCTCGACGCAGGCCTTGTCCAGGCTGTCCGGGCCTTCCAGCGCACGCACCAGCTGCCTGAGTCGGGAGAACTCGACGAGGCGACGGCGGCCTCACTTGGGGTCACCGCGACCCGACGGCTGTCGCAGATCGGTGTCACGCTCCAGCGCTGGCGCGAGACACGCATCGGGTACCAGCACCATGACACCTTCATCCTGGTCAACGTGCCCGAGTTCTACGCTGAGCTGCGGGACAACGGTGAGCTCGTGCATCGCTGGAAGGTCATCGTCGGCAAGTACGACCTCACGGCAGGCCCCGACGGGACCCGCGTCCAGGCCGGCCTGACGCCGTTGATCTCGAACCAGGTTCGCTACGTCGTGTTCAATCCCTACTGGGTGGTGCCCGACGAGATCCGCCGGCACGAGTACGCGCCGCTCATCAGGCGGAACCCGCACTGGCTCGCGCAGCACGGCTTTGAGTACCACACCGACGCCCACGGCAAGCGGTGGCTGCGTCAGCGTCCGGGGCCGCAGAACCTGCTTGGCGAGGTGAAGTTCATCTTCCCGAACGAGCACGGCGTCTACATGCACGATACTCCGGCGAAGACGCTCTTTGACCGGCCCGTTCGCCCCTTCTCGCACGGCTGCATCCGGGCCGAGGGCCCGCTTGAGCTGGCCGCGATCCTGCTGCGCCGCGACCGGGGCTGGACGGCGGCGCGAGCACGAGACTTCGTCGATGACAT
>JBILLP010000269.1:0-5340 GCA_044376025.1 Bradymonadia bacterium | reverse complement strand
GCCGCTCAGGGACAGGGTTCGCGGCGCTCGCGTGGTGCTCATCGGCGGCGACGCGCGCGCCCAGAACGTCAAGTCGCTGAAGCAGGCCTTCGGTTTCGCGGAGTGCCTCTGGGAGTCCAAGACTGCTGAGGGGACACGGCATGTCGATGGCCTCGAGCAGCAGATGACTGCGGGCAGCATCGACTTCGTCATCGTGCTGCAGCGGTTCGTGAGCCACTCGATCTCCGACCGCGTGTTCAGGGCGGAGACCTCCACGTGCAGGGTCATCCTGGCGGAGACCTACAGCACCGTCTCGGTCCGGAGGGCCTTCGAGCGGTTCCTCGCTGCCCACTGACACCCCGCTGTGGCGCCGGCGCCGCGAGGGTGGTACCCTCTTTGGCCGCCCCGCACCCCGCGGAGCACCCCCGACGACGCGACGACGCCATGCATCCTCGACTCCGACTCTCCAAGCCCGTCGAAGCCTCGGTGCGGCGCGGCAACCCCTGGGTCTTCGCCGACGCGCTCGAGCCGCTCGACCAGGTGGCCGACGGCGACGTCGTCGACCTTGTCACGCGTGAGGGCCTCTTTGTCGCGCGTGGCACCATCGAGCCGCGCAGCCAGCTCCGGTTCAGGGCCTGGACCGCGCGCTTCGACCAGAAGGTCGATGAGGCCCTCGTCTCGCAGCGCATCGACTCCGCGGTCTCGCTGCGCCGCGCGCTGCTGTCGCCCGACATCACCGGGTTTCGGGCGGTCCACGGCGAAAACGACCGGGTGCCCGGGCTGCACTGCGACCTCTACGGCGACCTCGCCGTGCTGCGCGTCGACGGACACCTCGGCGGCAGGTGGCTCGACGCCTACCTCAGCGGCGTCGTCTCATCGCTGGCACCGGCCTCGGCGGTGCTCCGCGAGCCCCACCGCGACAACGGACAGCCGCGGCTGCTGTTTGGCGACTCGACCGACGAGGTGCTGATCCGCGAGGGCGAGCGCCAATTCATCGTGCATCCGCTGACCGGCCAGAAGACAGGCTTCTTTCTCGACCAGCGCGACAACCGCGACCGGATCACCGCGCTCGCACGTGACAAGCGGGTGCTCAACCTCTGCTGCTACACCGGAGGCTTCACCGTCGCGGCAGGGCTCGGCGGCGCGCGCGAGGTGGTCTCGGTCGATATCTCGGGTGCCGCGCTCGAGACGGCCCGCGAGAACGTCAAGCTCAACGGGCTCGACGCATCGAGGTTCTCGTTTGCCAAGGCCGACGTCTTCGAGTGGCTTGCCGACGAGCCGAGGCGCGCGGCGCGGTTCGACATGGTGATCGTCGATCCGCCCTCGTTCGCCGCGAGCGCGAAGACCGCGCGCGACGGCGGCAAGGCCTACGTGCGCCTCAACGAGCTGGCGATGAAGGCGACGGCGCCCGGGGGCTGGTTCGTCTCGGCGAGCTGCTCGAGCCACCTGCGCATGGAGGGGTTCGTCGACCTGCTCGCAGCCGCCGCCGAACGCGCGGAGCGAATCTACACCGTCGTCGAGATGCGCGGCGCGGGTGTCGATCACCCGACGCTGCCCGCCTTTCCGCAGGGCGCCTACCTCAAGTGCGTCATCGGGCGGCTCGACCGGCCGTGAGGTCAAATCGCGCCAGCACCTCTGCGTGGCGGGTGAGCGGCAGCAGGTCCCAGGCCTCGAGCTCCCCAATCTGGTAGCCTGAACCACACAACACCAGCGCATCGCGGGCAAAGGTGGCGGGGTCGCAGCTCATGTAGACGATGCGGGGCGCGCGGAGCGCGACCAGGCCGCGCAGCACGTCGGTATCGAGCCCCTTGCGCGGGGGGTTGACGACCACGGCGCCCGGTGCGGGCCAGTCGCCGGAGAAGGCGAGCGCCGCTGTCCCGACCTCGAACCGGGCCGGCGCGCCGAGCGCTCCCGACACACGCCGCGCCACACACACGCTCGTGAGGGAGGTCTCCACACCACACACCGCGTCGACACCACCTGCGAGCCAGCCGTGAAGGCCGAGCGCGCCGGCGCCGCAGTAGAGGTCCCACACGGTTCGGCTCTGGGCGAGGTGCTCTCCCGCGCGGAGGTAGATTGCCCCGGCAGCCTCTGCGTTGAGCTGGGCGAAGCCGTCGGTGGTCAGCGGCAGGTCGAGGCGCCCGAAGCGCTCGACGATGTCGGTGCGGCCCGCGCCCGGCCGCGGCGGCTCCGCGCGGATGGAGTCGCCCGGGTGCGTGTTGACCGACCACGACCAGCCCACGACGCCGTCGATCGAGCCGACACCCTGGAGCCACGGCGGCGGCTCCGACCGCTCGGTCCCGAAGATGGCCTCGACGAGTGCCTCCGACGCGCGGTTGCCCCGCACCACGAGGTGGCGTGGCCACTGGTCGGCGTCGACCCCGCGCAGCCGTCGCCCGAGCGCTGCCGACACCGCATCGACGACCGGCAGCGCCGCGGCGCAGGGGAGCATCGAGGCGATGTGGGCGCTGCGGGGCGCGCGTGAACCCAGGGTCGGCGTGCCATCGGGGCCCGGCGACAGGCTCAGGATGTTGCGATTGCGGTAGCGCGTCGGCGATGACGCCGTCTGCAGGTGCGGCAGCGGGGCAAGCGCCGCGAGCGGCGCGAGACCCTCGTGCAGCCACTCTGCCTTGAGCGCCTGGCCGAGCCCGGCGGTCACCGGCATGAGTGGGCAGCCGCCACACCGCGCTGCTCCGAGCAGCGACGAGGGGCAGGCGCCGGGGCGATGGTTCGCGGGGTCGGTCTCGACCAGCGCCTGCAGCGTGGCCCAGGCGGCGCCGCGGTGGGGGCTCAGGTGCTCGATCCGCGCCGTCACGCGGTCGCCCGGGCGGGTGCCGGCGACATGGACCGCCACCCCGTCGACCACCCCGAGCCCGAGTCCGTCGGGGGCCAGCGAGGTGATGTCGACCTGCACGTCGGTGCCGAGGTGCACCCCAGGCTCGTTTGTGTTTGTGGATCGCAAGCGGCAGGCGTAGGGGGGAGGTTCGTTCGCTTGGGCTCAGGGGCGCTCGTGGAGCAGACCCGTGGAGCGTACCGGCGACGGGTTGCCTCGATGCCTCGATGTAGCTGAGGAGGGGTTCGATGTCTGCCACCTTGTTCCATGTGATGCGCCCCACGGCCATGGCGGCGTATGTCGGGTTTGGCCCCGAAGACGAAGCGAGGCTCCAGGCACTCTGGCCACGGGTCGAGCCAGAGCTCGATGCCATCTGCGCGGAGTTCTATCGACGCGCCATGAGCGAAGAGGTGACCAGCCGCATCCTCGGTGACTCAGCCACCGTCGACCGCCTCATGCATACGCTCAAGGTCTGGGCGCGCGAGCTCCTGAACGGCCCGTGGGACGACGCCTACTGGGAGCGCCGGCGCCGGATCGGCCATCGACACGTCGAGGTCGGCCTGCCGCCAGCGGCGATGTTCACCGCGATGGCGGTCGTCAGGCAGGAGCTGACGCGCATCATCTTCGCCACCGTGCCCGACCCGGCCCCGACCCTCGGTGCGGTCTGCAAGATCACCGAGCTCGACGTCGGCATGATGACGGGCTCCTACTACGACGTGCAGCGGGAGCAGAGCCTGGCGGAGTTCGAGACGATCATCGTGTCGAACATCCAGTCCCCGGCTGTCCTGCTCGACAGCAGCGACCGCGTCACGGCGGCGACACCGGCGATCTCGACGCTGACCGGCGGCCAGAGCATCCTCGGGCGGAGCCTGCTCGAGGTGCTGCCCGCGGAGCTGATCGAGGCCTCTGAACTGCCGCGCCACCTCGAGCATGCCCGGAGCCGGCAGCGCACGATCACGCTTCCGCGCGTCGATGTCAGGCTCGGCGACCGCGAGGCCAACTTCACGCTCACGCTCGTGCCGCTCGACCACCCGCGCGCCGATGTGCTGGTGCAGGTCGAGGACCTGACCGAGGCGGTCCTCGCCGAGGCGCACCTGCGCCGCCAGGAGAACCTCGCCCAGCTCGGCTCGCTCGCCGCAACCGTCGCGCACGAGCTTCGAAACCCGCTCGCCGGCATCAGCGGCGCGCTGCAGGTGCTGTCGCGGACGATGCCGAGCGACGACCGGCGCGGCGAGATCATGAAGAAGGTGCTGGAGCAGGTCCACGGGCTCGACTCGCTGGTCTCGGACCTGCTCGCGTTTGTGCGGCCCAAGGAGCCCCGCCGCGAGCTGGTTGACCTCCACACGGTGGCAGCATCGGTCTCAGAGAATGCCCGGATGCGCTTCCCGGGGGTGAGGGTTGAGCTTCAGGGTGGCGGCGAGGCGGCCGGCGACATCGAGATGGTGCGGCAGATCCTGCTCAACCTGCTGATCAACGCCTGCCAGGCGATGAACGGCGACGGCAGCCTGCGGGTCGAAATCAGGCCCGGCACCGTCATCGTGCAGGACAGCGGCCCAGGGCTGTCTCCCGAGGCGAAGTCACGCCTCTTCGAGCCCTTCTTCACGACCCGCACCTATGGGACCGGGCTTGGGCTCGCCAACAGCCTGCTGCTGGCGCAGTCGATGGCGGGGCGGCTGCAGACCCTCGACGGCTGCGAGCTCGGGGGCGCCTGCTTCGTGATGACGCTCCCCGAGTGGTCCGGCTGACGGATCGCCCAGCCCCGAGGTCGGCGCGCACCTACCGCGGCATGCTCGACAGCCCGCCGCCGTTGGTCACGTCGCCATACCCGGCCTGCCCGAGCAGCGCCGCGGCCTGCGACGAGCGCCCGCCCGAGCGGCAGTAGACGACCACCGGCTTGTCACGCGGGATCTCACCGAGGCGCGAGCCCAGCGCCTGCAGCGGGATGTTCACCGCCCCGGGGTAGGCGCCGCCGGCGAACTCCTCGGGGGTCCGCACGTCGACGATCGTCGCCCCGGCGGCGATCCGCTCCCGCACCCGGTCACCGCCGGCGCCACCGCCTGCCGTCGAGCGCATCCACACGAACATCGCAAGCGCCACCACGACCAACACACCGATCCATCCCTGACTCATGGCTCACCTCTCTCGGTCTCGAATCCACCGTGTTGCACCAGGCTGACCCAGCCACCCGTGACGTTGAACACCTCGCCCCAGCCGGCGCCGCGGAGCGTCCTCAGGGCGATGTGGCCCCGGTACCCGGCGCGACAGTACACGACGATCAGCCGGTCCGGGGGCAGCTCCGAGAGCCTCGAGGGCAGCTCGTCGAGGGCGATGTGCCGGGCGCCGCGCAGGTGCCCGTGCCTGAACTCCTGGTCGCTGCGCACATCGAGCAGCAGCGGTGGCGCACCTTCGCGCAGGCGCCCTGCGAGGTCGTCGGCGGTCACCAGGGGTGAGAAGCCCGACAGGTCGTTCTCTGCGACGAAGGCCGCGAGGTTGATCGGGTCATTGGCCGACGAGTAGGGAGGCGCGTA
>JBILLP010000268.1:0-5369 GCA_044376025.1 Bradymonadia bacterium | reverse complement strand
CCTCCGCGCGTGTCTTGAGCGCCGCGACCTCGGTCGAGAGCTGCCGGCGCCGCGCGATCAGGTCGAGCAGCGCCGTGTCGACGGCGTCGATGCTCTGGCGCAGCGACCCGAGCTCGCCCGCTGAGGCCGGTGCCGCCGCGCCGGACGGCGCCGCTTCGCTCACGGGCGCGCCCGGTCAAGATAGCGCCTGACGCCCTCGTTCGTGCGACGAAGGTTCGGCTCGATCGTCTTGACCACGAACCTCTCGACAGCCTCGGACACGCTCTTGGCCAGCAGCTTCGGCACGCCGATCTTGTCGGCGTGGACCAGGATCTCGCCCCGGATCGTCACCTCGGTCTGGTTGCCGCGCGCCACCCAGGTGTTGTGGCCCGAGCACTGGATCGCGTCGGGCAAGAAGCCCAGGATCGATTTCCAGTCACAGGAGTACTGATCGGTGTACCAGGTGGCGATGTCGGTCCACTTGAGCATGTCGGGCTTGACGAAGCTGCGCAGCGCCGCCGGCACGTCGTGGTCCGAGGCGTGCCAGACGTTGACGTAGTGCACCCGGGTGCCCTCGACGCGCTTCTCCTTGACGTCGATCCGCGTGATGTTCGGCAAGAACTCCGCCAGCTCCGACAGCTTCTCGTGCTGTACCGAGTAGACCCGGTCGACCGGGTACGGAATGACGTCCTTGATCTCGAACTTCATCGCGATGTCTCCTCACACGCCCGGCGGCCTGTGGCACATAGCACAGGTCGGGACGCTGCGACACCCCGCGTCAGCGAACGCGCTCGAACCCGAGGCTGGCCGGGCCCGCGGCGCTGCTCCGCACGCGGACCAGCCCCGTCGATGGGTCGTAGCCGCCGCACAGTCCCTCGCCGGCGGCGGTCAGCCTGATGCCCGACCCGAAGAGCCGGGCCGGGGCAGACAGCTCGGTCACGCCCGGAGAGGCCTGCCAGTCGAACCGGCCCACCCCGGCCAGCGCATCGTAGGCGAAGGCCACCGGGCGCCCCGCCGTCGCGCGCGGGTAGGGTCGAACCACCGCCTCGAGGCTCGGGGTCTCACTGCCGTCGAGGTTGAGCATGCCAAAGAACTCCTGGTTCCACTCGGGGCCGCCCAGTGACACGTGCCACACGGTGGCGCCCATCAGCTGCTCGTCGAGCGCGTCGTACACCTTGCGGAGGTAGATCGGGGTCGTCTCGAGCGTGGTGTTCGCGCCGAACTCACCGAGGATGACCGGGGTGCCGAATGTCGCCGCCTGCCTCCGCAAGAAGGCGATCTGGCGGCTCACACTGTACCGCTCGTCGATCGGGATGCCGAGGAAGGAGCGCGGGTCGTAGAAGTGGGGTCCCCAGACCATGTTGCCGCCGCCGGGGACGCGGAGCGAGAAGCTCTGGTCGGCGCCGTCGAGGCCGCTCGAGCCGAACACGACGGGCGCGCCGGGCGCCGCGGCCCGGATCGCTCCAGCCATCTCCTCGAAGAAGGCCGGCAGCACCTCCTCGCCCCACGTCTTCTCGGCGATCGTGCCCTGGTAGGGCTCGTTGATCGGCTCGTAGGCGATCACGGCATCGAGGTCGCGCGTCTGCTCCGCGACGTGCCGCCACATCTCCCGGTAGGCATCCCGGACGCCGTCGGCGTTCGTCCAGAGCCGGTCGAAGGCCGGGCGCACGACGCCGTCGGGATCGGAGACGTAGCCGTTGAACCAGCCCTCGCAGTCGGCGGGGTCAGGGACCGGGCGGTCGGGATCGGGCAGGGTCCAGACCGGTGCGCCGTCGCCACAGTAGGCGCGTGACCAGAGGTCCTGGTGCGCGTCGATGAAGACGCGGATGCCGTGGCGCTGCGCCGCCTCGATCTGGCCCCGCAGCCGCGCGAGGTAGGTCTCGTCGTAGCTGCCCCGCACTGGCTCGAGCCCCTCCCACAGCAGCAGCAGCCTGACGACGTTGAAGCCGTAGCCGGCGAGCCGTGCGTAGAAGGCATCGGCTGCCTCGTCGAAGCGCGGCGCATCGACCTGGTCGTCGAGCCCCGACTCCGCGAAGGCAAAGGGCACAAAGGGCGGGAGCTTCGAGCGGCCGCCGGCGTTGGCGCCCCGCAGCATCACCTCGCGGCCCAGCGCGTCGCGGAGCACGGTGCCATCGACCGTGAGCCGCAGCGTCGAGAGCGTGGCGGGCCCGGGACCGCAGGGCTCGAGCGGCGCCATCGGCTGCCCGGAGCCCTCCACGGTGTCTGGCGCGGGCGCGGTGTCAGATCCGGCGTCGGCGCTGCCCTCCGCACCGCCGGTGTCGGCCGGCCCCGCGCCGCTGTCGGTAGCGTCAGCGACCCGGTCGGCACCACACCCAAGCCCGGTTGTCGCCAGCACGAGCCCCAGGAGCCCTGCCTGCCGCAACCCGATCCCCAACCTTCGATCCTGTGCCATGCTCGCCGCTCCCTGCCTGCTGCCGCGCATCGCACCGACCGCGTCACCACGCCCCCTCCTCGTCGAGGTTGAGGCGCGGGGCAACCCCTGTGGCAGGCCGCCCGTGGGGGCTGTGCGAGACTGCAACGTTTTTCATGCGAGACAGTACACCAATCGCGCGGCTCGTACATCCAACCGTGTGGAGTCTCTCCCGGTCGAACCCCTCGGTCGGCGCGGGACCGGGACTTCCCGCGACTCCCGCCTTCAACCGTGAGACCGCAGCGATGTTCCGAACCCCGATGTCCTTCGTTCGACACAAGCCCGTCCGCCACGGGACGCACGTGCAGTCGTTCCCTGTCGGAGGGGCCTCGATCGCACGCTTCATCCGCGACGTGTCCTCGTACACGCCGCCAGTCGCGGTGCCGAGACGGAGCCCCTCGACCGAGGAGCACCTGCACCTCTACAGGCCGATGGGATCGTCCGAGGTTCCAGTGCCGGCCCCGGAGCCACGGGAGCAGGATGTCCTCCCTTCGCTGCCCCCGATCGACCCGACCTTCGAGCGGCTCGTCAGGGTGGCGCGGCGCTGGAACGCCGTGGCGATCTCAAGGGTACGTGCGGCCGTGGGTGTCCCCTCGCTGCGCACCCGCCATCTCGACCTTGTGCCGCACCTTGACCCGGGAGGCACGCGCCTCGTGACGCTCGCCCGCAGGCTCAACGTCAGCAAGCAGGCGGCCTTCAAGCTCGTGGTGGAGCTCGACGAGCTCGGGCTGCTCGTCAGGGAGCCAGACCCGGCCGACCGGCGCGGCATCCTGATCTCGCTCTCGCCGCGCGGCCGCGACGTCATGACCGCTGCCATCGAGCAGTTCACCGAGATCAGGCTCGAGATCGGCAGGTCGCTCGGCAACGCCTCGGTCGAGCGGCTGTCGGCCTCGCTCGACGCCATCTCGCAGTTCCTCGACGGCGCAGAGACCGACCTCGACGACGCCGACCACGACGACGACTAGGTCAGCACGACCGGCAGCAGCCAGGTGGCGACGACGAGCAGCACGCAGGCCGCCAGCAGGTCGAGCACGAAGCCGGTCCTCATCATCCGGGAGAGCGGCACGCGGCCTGTCCCGTAGGCGAGGGCGTTGGGCGGGGTCCCGACCGGGAGCATGAAGCTGAGGCTGCTTGCCATGGTGGCGGTGACCACGAGCACGGCCGCATCGACACCGAGCGGCTCGGCGATCGCCGCGAGCACGGGGACAAGCGCCGCCGTGGCGGCCGTGTTGCTCGCGAACTCGCCCACCGCCAACACCAGCGCGATCACCACCGCGAGGACCAGCCACTCCGGGGCCGTGCCGAGCCCGGCAACCATGTGGCCCAGGAGCTGGCCCACATTGTGCGTGTCGAGCGCGGCCGCGAGGCTGAAGCCTCCACCGAAGAGCAGCAACACGTCCCAGGGGACTTCGCGGACCGCCGAAGCATCGAGGATCGGGCCTGAGGCCTCCTCGCGTGTCGATGCGTCGTCGGCCCCGACCGGAACCAGCAGCAACAGCAGCGCGGCAACCATGGCGACGCCCGCGTCGCTGAGTCCTGCCAGCGGCTGCACGCCGCCGACCTCGAGCCTCGAGAGCCACTGGCGACCGACCCAGCCGACCACCGCGAGCCCGAACACACCCGTGACCCACCACGCTCGCCTGCCGAGCCGAGGCCTCTGGAGCCCCGAGATGTCGACCTCGCTTTGGCGGACGCCAAAGCTGCGGCAGAGCAGCTGCCACGCCAGCGGCAGGCAGATGAGCAGCGTGGGCAGTCCGAACATCGCCCAGGTGGTGAAGCCGATGTCCCGCCCCACGTGGTCCCGGAGGTAGGACACCGCGAAGACGATCGGGGCCGTGCCGAGCACGGTGGCGATCCCGCCGAGGGTCGCCGCGTAGGCCACACCGAGTGCAGCCGCCGCGCCGAAGCCCTTGGCCTCGTCGCTGCGTGTCCCGGGGCTCCGCTCTGCCGAGGCCGCCAGGCTGAGCGCGATGGGCAGCATCATCGCGGCGGTCGCCGCGTTCGAGACCCACATGCTGACGGCGGCTGTGGCTGCCATCAGCGCCAGCAGCAGACGGTCCATGCGGCGACCGGCCATGCCGACAACCGAGAGCGCAATGGCCTGGTCAAGCCGCACCCGCTGCAGCGCCAGCGCGAGCATGAAGCCGCCCAGGAACAAGAACACGAGCTCCTGCGCATACGGAGCGGCAGCCTCCCGCATGCCGGAGACCCCGAGCAGCGGGAAGGCCCCCAGCGGAAGCAGCGCAGTCACGGTCGGGTGCGTCGCCTCGGTCATCCACCAGAAGCCCATCCAGACCGCCACCGCGAGCGTGGCGCGGCCGGCGTGGTCGAGCATGCCCGGGGGGAGCCACAGCCAGAGCGCCGCATAGATGCACGCGGCACCGAGCGGTCCGAGGCACAGCTTCAGCCCGTTTGACCCGTGAGAACCCACAGCGTCGCTCGTTGGCCACGACCCCGTTCGAAGGCAACCCGGGGGCCCATCCTTCACCCGAAGGGCATGCCGGCCGCCGCGAACTCTCGCGGCGGCCGGCAACTCCCCGCCCGTGGCCCTCCAACGATACAGTCCTTAGCACGGCTTTCAACCTTTTGCTCGGAATTCTACACAGAATTCGCACATATGCTGTCATCGCCAGGTTACACCATGTTACACTCTTGCATGGCATCATGACACATGCGACCTGCCCAGGGCGGGCACGGTGACAGGTGCGTCTGACCCGCGCGAGGATGGGTGACACCGCCGGCAGATCCCAACCGCGGAGCCTGATCCCTGCCCGGCCCAGGCTGGAGCATCCATCCGATGAGAAGCTCCACGACCTGTCGGTTCACAGCCACCCCAATGGGCATCGGCGCTCTAGAAGCCAGCCTCGACCTCGCCGCGGAGCTCCGCGTCTGCAGCCAACACGAAGAGCCGAACCGGGACGCGGTTGCTCAGCGAGACGCCAGGGAGCGTGACGGTACG
>JBILLP010000267.1:0-5380 GCA_044376025.1 Bradymonadia bacterium | reverse complement strand
ATCACCGACGAGGGGTCGAGCGTCAGCGTCGCGAACCGGATGATGCGGGTCTCGACGTGGTTGCGGACCGGGGGCGCGGGCCGCGGGGTCGCTTCGGCTGGTTCTGGCGGGGTCGGCATGGGCGAGTCCGGGGCGCGCTACGCCCCAGCCGACCGTGTGGCCGACCGGGTACGCTCCATGCATTTCGTCGGTTTGCGCCGGTTGTTGCGTCGCGAGGCGACGAAGGCGCGGGGGGCGCCGTCGCGCCACACCTCGGCTTGACACCACCCACCGCCTGTGCGACGCGCCGCGGGCCCGCCCGGGGCGGCCGGAACTGGAGCGTCGCCGTGAACCTCGTCTCGTTCGACTACCCCCCCTTCGATGGCGGCATCGCCCGGCTCTGCGGCGCGATCGCGCTCGAGGCCAGCCGCGCGGGGGTCGACGTGCGCGTGTTCTCGCAGCAGGGCCCAGCCGTGGGCGTTGATGTCCCGCCGGTCCCGGTGAGCAGGGTGCCTTCGAGGCGCCCCCTGCGCGAGGCCGCGCTCATGGCGCGGCTCGCGCCCTACCGGGCCGGGCTGACGGTCTCGGGCATCTGGTATCCCGAGGGCTTGGCGGTCGCGGCACTCCGACCCGGGCGGCATGTCGTCCTGGCCCATGGGCTCGAGCTGATGCCGCCGCCCGAGCCGTGGCGGCGCCGCACGTGGGCTGAGCTGCAGCGACGGGTGCTCGAGGGTGCCGACCTGGTCGTGGCCAACAGCCGCTACACCTCAGGGCTTGTCGGGCGCGTCGCCCCCAACGCCCGCGTCGCGACCGTGCCGCTTGCGGTCGACCAGCTCCGGTTCTCGCCGGGCTCCGTCGCCGAGGCTCGGCAGCGATGGTCGTTCGACGACCGCCGGGTCGTGCTCACCGTCTCGCGGCTCGCCGGCTACAAGGCGCACGACGCGATCCTGCGGGCGCTGGCGCTCGTGCCGCCCGGTGAGCGCCAGAGGCTTGTCTACGCGATCGCGGGGCGCGGCGGGTACGAGGCAACGCTCCGCTCGCTGGCGCAACAGCTCGGTGTCGCAGAGCAGGTCCGCTGGCTCGGCTTTGTCGACGATGAGGCGCTGCCGTCGCTCTACCGGGCGGCCGACCTCTTTGCGCTGACGACGCGCGAATCGACCGAGCGGGCAGAGGTCGAGGGGTTCGGACTGGTCTTCCTTGAAGCCCAGGGCTGCGGGATCCCGGCGCTGGGTGCAAACACCGGCGGCATCCCCGACGCGATCGCCGAGGGCGACGGGGGCTGGCTTGTCGCACAGGATGACGTCGCCGCGATCGCGCGCCACCTGCGCGACCTCGTGCGCGAACCGGAGCGCTACGCCGCGCAGGGCCGCCTGGCGCGGGCCCGCGTGGAGCGGGAGTTCACCTGGGCGCACTACTGGCAGCGGCTCTCTGCGGCGCTGACCGGGGCCGGGATCGCCATCGAGTGAGACAGGCCTTGGCGCCGCCACGCAGGGGCTGCTACCCGACGGGTGACGCGGCCTGCCGCCGCCATGTGCCGGAGCCTCCCTTGCTGCAATTCACCGGAACCTCGTCGTACATCACGTCGCCCGAGCTTCGCGACATCGTCAATGTCTCGATCGCCCTCGAGAAGCCCATCCTCATGAAGGGCGAGCCAGGCACCGGCAAGACGCGGCTCGCCGAGGCCATCGCGCAGGACCTCGGGCTCGACCTGATCCCGTGGAACATCAAGTCGACCACCAAGGCCCGCGATGGCCTCTACGTGTACGACACGGTCGCGCGGCTCAACGACGCCCGTTTCGGCGACCGCGACATCCGCGACATCTCGAACTACATCAAGTTCGGGCCACTCGGCCGCGCCTTTCGGGCCGACCGGCGCACGGTCGTGCTGATCGACGAGATCGACAAGGCCGACCTCGAGTTCCCGAACGACCTGCTCCACGAGCTCGACCGCATGACCTTCATGGTCGATGAGACCGGCGAGACGGTGCAGGCGAAGCACCGCCCGATCGTGGTGATCACCTCGAACAACGAGAAGGAGCTGCCCGACGCCTTCTTGCGCCGCTGTGTGTTCCACTTCATCGAGTTCCCGGCGGCAGAGCTGATGCGCGAGATTGTTCGGGTGCACCACCCCGACGTCGAGCAGGCGCTGCTCGACCAGGTGCTCACCCGGTTCTACTGGATCCGGGAGCAGCCGGAGGTTCGCAAGCGCCCCTCGACGAGTGAGCTGGTCGACTGGCTCGCGGCGCTGCGGCGGGCCGGGATCACTTCGGAGCGCATCGAGCAGGAGCTGCCCTTCCTCGGCGTGCTGCTCAAGCGAGAAACCGACGTCGAGACGCTGAAGCGGCAGGCCGGCAAGCACCGCCGTCCCTACGGCCACTGACCCGGGCGCCGCCGTGTTCGTGGATTTTCTCTACCACCTCCGCGCCCATGGCATCCGCGCCACCCCGACCGAGTGGCTCGCGGTCGTGCACGCCCTGGCGCTCGGCCACGCCCGCAGCAACCTCGACGTCTTCTACCACGTGGTGCGTTCGCTGGTGGTCAAGCGCGAGGCGCTGCTCGACAATTACGACCGCGCCTTCGCCGAATTCTTCGACGGCGTCGACCGGCAGTTCGATCTCACCGACGAGCTGAGAAATTGGCTCGAAAACCCCGCCCTGCCGCGCGAACTCACCGACGAGGAGCGCGCGCAGCTCCCGCGGCTCGACCTCGAGACGCTCCGTCGAGAGTTCGAGAAGCGCCTCGCCGAGCAGACCGAACGACACGACGGCGGCAAGCACTGGATCGGGACCGGGGGAGCCTCGCCGTTCGGCCATGGCGGCCAGAATCCGCAGGGCATGCGGGTCGGTGGCAGCTCCGGCGGACGCTCCGCCGTGCAGGTCGCAGGCGACCGCCGCTACCGGAACCTCCGCAGCGACCGCGTGCTCGACACGCGCCAGATGGGCACCGCGCTGCGAAGGCTGCGGCGGCTGCTGCGCGACGACCGGGATCCGGAGCTCGACGTTGAAAAGACCATCGACAAGAGCGCCCGAGACGGTGGAGAAATCGACCTCGTCTTTGGCCCTCCGCGCCGAAACCGGCTCAAACTGCTGCTGCTCATGGACGTCGGCGGCTCGATGGATCCACACACAGAGCTGTGTGAACGGCTCTTCTCTGCCGCACACGCCTCGTCGCACTTCAAGGCGTTCAAGCACTATTTCTTTCACAACTGCATCTACGACCGGCTCTACACCGACATGAACCAGCTCAAGGGCACTCCGACCGGCGAGGTGCTCAAGCTGATCGACGCCTCGTGGACGGTCATCCTGGTCGGTGACGCCTACATGCACCCCTACGAGCTGACGCAGCGGGGCGGCATCATCAACCACGGCGTGCTCAACGAGGAGACCGGCCTCGGCTGGCTGCAGCGAATCAGGCAGCGCTGCCCGAACTCGGTGTGGCTGAACCCCGAGGCGCGGCGCATCTGGGGCGCATCGACCATCCGCACCGTGCGGGGCGTCTTCCCGATGTTCGAGCTGACGCTCGACGGGCTGACCGAAGCGGTCGACATGCTGCGCGGCACACGCCCCAACGTGCCGACCAGCGAGGGACCGACCGACCCGATGGCGGCCTTCAGGGCGCTTTGAGCACCGAGAGGGTCGGCGCGCGCTAGGTGACCTCGAACTTGCCGGCCTCGACCAGCTCACGGACCCGGTACAAGAAGCCGTTGCCGGTGACGCCGTCGATGATGCGGTGGTCGTAGGTGAGCGTCATGTACATCATCGGGCGGATGCCGATGACGTCCTGTCCGTTGACCTCGCGCACCATCGCGCGCTTGACGATCTCGCCCATGCGCAGGATGCCGACCTGCGGCTGGTTGATGATGGCAGCGCCGAAGAGGTTGCCCTTGCGACCGGGATTCGAGACGGTGAAGGTGCCGCCGGCGAGGTCGTCGGCGGTGATCTTCCGGTCGCGGGCCTTGTCGGCGTAGTCCTTGACGGCCTGTGCGAGCCCCGAGACCGACAGCTTGTCGGCGTCGCGGATGACGGGGACGACGAGCCCCTCGTCGGTCTCGACGGCGACGCCGAGGTTGACGTGGCCGCGGAGGATGACCTCGTCGCTGCCGACGGCGGCGTTGAGGGTCCGGAACTCGCGGAGCGCGGTCACCGTGGCCTTGAGCACGAAGGCGAGCAGCGTCAGCGGGATGCCCTGCTTGGCGAGGGCGTCCTTGTGCTTGAGGCGCAGCGCCGACACGGCCGACATGTCGAGCTCGGCGACACAGGGCACCTGCGGCGAGACGTGCTTCGAGTAGACCATGTGCTCGGCGATGATGCCGCGGCGCCGATTGAAGGGCACGCGCTCGTCGTCTGGGCCGGCGGTCACGACCGGCGCCTTGAAGTACTTGAGGGGGCCGGGAGCGCCGAAGGTCGAACCCGGGGACGGGGCGGCCGCTGCGGGCACCGGGGTGGCCGGGGCAGCTGAGGTCCGCTGCGCCTGCGGGATGGCGATCGGCGGCTGGTGGACCGGGGCGCCGATCACGCCGCCGCGGTTCCAAGGGAGGTCGCCGGTGGCAGCGATGGGCGCGGGGGCCGGGGGCGGCGCGGCGGCCGGGGTCGGCGCGGGGGCCGGGGGCGGCGCGGCGGCCGGGGGTGATGCGCCCGGCGCGGAGTCCGACATCACGAGCAGCGGCGTGCCGACCTTGAGCGTCTGCCCGGGCTGCGCGAGGATTTCTGCGATGAAGCCGTCGCGGGTCGCCGTGACCTCGGAGTTGGCCTTGTCGGTCTCGACCTCGACGAGCACGGCTCCGGTCTTGACCTGGTCGCCGACCTTGACGAACCACTTGACGATCGTGCCTTCGACGACGCTCTCACCGAGCTGAGGCATCACAATCTGAGCCATGACCGGGTCTCCCTGGGGTCTCGCGACAGGTGGTTGCCGGCAGCGCGGGGCAAGGCCGCAGGCCGGTTCGCGGGGAGCGGGAGCATACGGGTTGAGGCGCTTTTGGCAAGTACGCCGTCGCGGCGACACGCGGGCGCGGGGTCACGATTCGCTGGCCCGCGACGAGGCACGCGCATAGGGGAGGAACTGCCCCGTGCCTGCCCGGATCTGCCATGTCACCGCTCCGCCCCTTCTCCCTCGTTGTCCGGCATGGCTGGTTCGCGCTCCTGCTCGCGGGCTGCGCACAAACCACAAGCACCGCGCGTGAAGGCAGCGGTGACACCGCGGCCGACGGCAGCGGCGACGGCAGCGGCGACCTGACGGACTCCGGCGTCGACGTGACCCCCGATGCACCCGGCGACACCTCGGATGCGACCGACACCCGGCCCGACGCCGACACCTCGGATGCGACCGACACCCAGCCCGACGCCGACACCTCGGATGCGACCGACACCCGGCCCGACGCCGACACCTCGGATGCGACCGA
>JBILLP010000265.1:0-5417 GCA_044376025.1 Bradymonadia bacterium | reverse complement strand
CTTCGCCTTCAGGACCCTCGACTCCGGCCCGATCTCGCTCGACCGGCTCGACGTGATCCTCACCTCGCTCGGCTACCGGCGGTTCGCCCCGTACACGTTCGACGACAAGCACCTGCGGGCCTGGTCCTATGTTCCGCCGTTGCCGGGCCTGCCCCGCGTCTTCGCGAGCGAGCTCGACAGCACCGCCTTCAGCCCCTGGCTGCGCGAGACGCTGTCAGGGCTCGCGGCGCAGGTCGATCCGGCGCGGGTCGCCGGTCCGAGTGCCTTCTGGGCGGGGCGCTGCTGGGCGCCGGTGGCCTTCGAGACCTACCAGCGGCTGCTGCAGGAGAGCGAGTACGCGGCCTGGGTCGCGGCGCTGGGGCTGCGACCCAACCACTTCACGATCTCGGTGAACCGGCTCGTGCAGACGCCGACCATCGAACAGGTCATCGCGCTGGTCGAGGCAGAGGGGATCGCGATCAACGCCGCGGGCGGCAAGGTCAAGGGCACGCCGGCTGACCTGCTGGTGCAGGCCTCGACGCTCGCCGACCGCCAGGAGGTCGAGTTCGCCGGCGGCGAGCGCCACCTCGTGCCCACCTGCTACTACGAGTTCGCGCTGCGCCTCACCGACGCCGACGGTCGCCTCTACGAAGGGTTCGTGCCGGCAAGCGCGAACCGCATCTTCGAGTCGACCGACACCCGCGCCGTGGCCGACCGATGAACCCGCACCCTGCCACGCCCCTCGACCGCGCCTCCGCAGGCGGTGGTGAGGCCGCGACCTTGTCGGCCCGGTCGCCGATCGACGGTGCCCTGCTCGGCCACCTGCAGGCTGCCGACGACGCGGCGGTCGACCGGGCGCTCGACGGCGCGGTCGAGGCCTTTGTCGCCTGGCGCAGGGTGCCCGCCCCGGTTCGCGGCCGGCTCGTCAGGCGGATCGGCGAGCTGGTGCGCGACCGCAAGCGCGAGCTTGCCTCGGTGATCACGCTCGAGGTCGGCAAGACCATCGCCGAGGCAGAGGGCGAGGTCCAGGAGTGGATCGACATCTGCGAGTTCGCCGTCGGGCTCTCGCGGCAGCTCCACGGGCTGACGATCGTCAGCGAGCGCCCCGACCACCGGATGATGGAGCAGTGGCACCCGCTCGGGCCGGTGGCGGTGATCACGGCGTTCAATTTCCCGATGGCGGTCTGGGCCTGGAACGCGATGCTGGCGCTGGTGTGCGGCGACCCGGTGGTGTGGAAGCCGTCAGAGAAGGCCGGGCTGTGCGCCGACGCCGTCGCACGCCTGGTGGCCGGGGCCATCGAGGCCGAGGGGGCGCCGCCCGCGATCTGCCAGGTGCTGCACGGGGGCGCCGCGGTCGGGCAGCGGCTTGCCGCCGATCGACGCATCCCGCTGGTGTCTGCGACCGGCTCGACCGCGATGGGACGCGAGGTCGCAGCCACGGTCGGGCGCAGGCTGGGCCGAAGCCTGCTCGAGCTCGGCGGCAACAACGCGATGATCGTCACGCAGAGCGCCCGGCTCGAACTGGTCGTCAGGGCCGCGACCTTCGCCGCGGTCGGAACGAGCGGGCAGCGCTGCACGTCGCTCCGCCGGCTGCTGGTGCACGCCTCGCTCGTCGATGACCTCGTCACGCGGCTCACTGCCGCCTTCGCGTCGCTGCGCATCGGCGACCCGCGCGACCCCGCAGTGCTGGTCGGGCCGCTGATCGACGCGCGCGCCGTCGAGGCGATGCAGGCCGCCCTCGACGAGGCGGTGGCGCAGGGAGGCGTGGTCGTCGCCGGGGGCGGGCGGCCTGACTGCGTGCCCGACGGCGGCCACTACGTGCGGCCGGCGATCGTGCGCATCGGGCACGGTGCCCCGGTGGTGGCCCGCGAGACCTTCGCCCCGATCCTCTACGTGCAGTCCTGGGAGTCGCTCGACGAGGCGATCGCGCTGCAGAACGGGGTCTCACACGGCCTGTCCTCGGCGATCTTTACCGAGCAGCTGCGCGAGGCGGAGCGCTTCGTCGCGGTCGATGGTAGTGACTGCGGCATCGCCAACGTGAACATCGGCACGTCGGGCGCCGAGATCGGGGGCGCCTTCGGCGGCGAGAAGGACTCGGGTGGCGGCAGGGAGTCGGGCTCCGACTGCTGGAAATCCTACATGCGCCGTGCGACGAACACGATCAACCATGGTAGTGCGCTACCTCTGGCCCAGGGGGTCCGCTTCGATGTGTGATCCGTGAACACAGGCCGACACGATGTGCTGCGGACCGGCTCGACCCGGCTGATGTCCCGTGCCGCGAGCGCCGCGAAGCGGGGTGCCAAGGCGCGCTCCGTTCGGCTCTCGTTCGTGATCGCGCTGCTGCTGCTCGTGACCGGGACCGCCGCGAGCGTCGAGGCCTGGCGGCGCAACCAGCAGCAGGAGGAGGAGACGCGGGCGGAGTTCTTCCGCATCCGCGCCAACGAGCTGAACAACAAGGTCCGCCGCGAGTTCGAGCTGCCCATCGAGGCGCTCCGCGTCACGACCGCGCTGTTCCAGTCGGTGCCCTACGTGCGCGAGGACCAGTTCAGGAACTTCGTCGCGCCGGTGCTGACCCGCTACCCGACCCTGGTCTCGGTGGAGTGGGCTGAGCTGGTGCGCGACGCCGACCGCGCGCTCTTCGAGGCGCCCGACCTCAACGGCTTGGCCATCATACACCGGCTCGGCGAGTCGGTGCCCGAGCCTGCCCCGCGAAGCCCGATCTACCTGCCGATCCGCTTCTCAGAGCCCCCGACGCGCCGCATGCTCGGGACCGACCTGCTGCTCGACCCCTCACGGCTGGCTGACCTCGAGACCGCCGCGGCGACCGCGGAGCCGGTGCTGACGCCCTCCTACCTCGCCGACCCCTCTGACGAGAACAGCCGGCTCTTCACCGCCTACCTCGCCGCCTACCCGGCCTCGTCGTCCGCAACCGACCTGCACAGCCCCTCGACCGGGCTCCGCGGAGTCGCCATCGGCACCCTCGCCATCAGGCGGGCGATGGACAGGGCGCTCCGCGAGTTCAACCTCGGCGGCATGAGCATCGCGCTCTATGACACCTCCGAGCGTGGCCACTCGCTGCTGTTCGTCTCGTCGAAGGCGCACGCGCTGCAGATGCAGAGCGACCTGGCGCGCTCGATCCCCTTTGCGTTCGGCCACCGCGACTGGCGTGTCGACATCGCGCCCGAGGCGCTGCCACGCCCGAGCGCGTGGGACTCCATCGACCTGATCGCAGGGCTCGCCGCCACGCTGCTGCTGTCGCTCGGGTCGCTGGGCATCGGCGCGCTGGTCTACCTGCTGCGCGAGGCCGACGACGCGCGAAAGCTCGGCAAGTACACGCTGCTCGAGCCGATCGGCCGCGGCGGCATGGGCGTGGTCTACCGCGCCCGGCACGCGCTGCTGCGCCGCGAGACGGCGGTGAAGGTCCTCAAGCCCGAGAACGAGACCGACCGCGAGGCCGTCGCGCGCTTCGAGCGCGAGGTCCACCTGACGACACGCCTGACCCACCCGAACACGATCGCGATCTACGACTACGGCCGGACACGGCAGGGCGAGTTCTACTACGTGATGGAGCTGGTGCGCGGGCTCTCGCTCGAGACGCTGGTACGCACGCACGGCCCGCAGCCGGCGGGCCGCGTGATCCACCTGATGCGGCAGGTCGCCGGCGCGCTGTGGGAGGCGCACGACGCCGGCCTCGTGCACCGCGACGTCAAGCCCGAGAACGTCATGGTGACCTGCCGCGGCCCGGTCGCCGACTTCGTCAAGGTCCTCGACTTCGGGCTCGGCAAGGACTCCAAGGCACCCGACCCGCACCTGACGCAGGCCGACATGGTGGTCGGGACGCCGCTGTACATGTCGCCGGAGCAGCTCCGCCGGCAGCCACTCGACGGCCGCGCCGACATCTACTCGCTTGGCACGGTCGCCTACTTCCTGCTGACCGGCACCGACGTCTTCACCGGCGGCTCGTCCTTCGACATCGGCATGAAGCACCTCGAGCAGGACCCTGAGCCCCCATCGCGCCGGCTCGGCGTCAGGATCGCACCGTCGCTCGAGCAGATCGTGATGCGCTGCCTCGAGAAGAACCCGGCCTCGCGCTACGCCGATGCCGGCGAGCTGCTCGAGGCGCTCGACGTGGCGCGGTCCTTCGTCGGCTGGACCAACGCGGAGGCGCTCGAGTGGTGGCGCGAGGAGCACCCCGAGGTGCTGTCGATGGCGCTTGCGGGCGATGCCTTCGAGCGCAGCGGGAGCTGGCGCGGCTAGCCGGCGCGGCCCCGCACAGGCCGGCCGTGGACCAGAAACTTGGCGGCAGGCCTCGACTCGTGCACAATCGGGAGGTTCCCGTATTGCGCGGTCCCCCTTCTTGGGCAGGGGCCGCCCCGCCATCGTGAAGGAGTCGACATGAAGAAACTCAGGTTGTGGCAGTGCTGCCTTGCGCTCGTGCTCGTGGCGTGCAGCGACAGCGGAGACGACGAGGAGCCTCAGACCGACTCCGGCAGCTCGGGCGATACCGACAACGGCGACGGGCAGTCGAACCTCGACACCCGCGAAGACACCGCGCCCGACACGGCTCCGGACACCGCGCCCGACACGGCTCCTGACACCGAGGCCGACACCGCGCCCGACACCACGCCCGACACCGAGGCCGACACCGCGCCCGACACGGCTCCTGACACCGAGGCCGACACCGCGCCCGACACCGAGGCCGACACCACGCCCGACACGTCAGAGGGGCTGTGCGGCGACGGCGAGGCGACCGGCGCAGAGCAGTGCGACGGCCGCGACCTCCGCGGGGTTGCGTGTGAGCGCTTCGGCTTCACGGGCGGCACCCTTGGCTGCTCCGGGACCTGCACCTTCGACGTCACGGGCTGTACCGGGGTCGAGTGCGGCGATGGCACCGCCGGCGGCACCGAGCAGTGCGACAGCGAGGACCTCCGCGGGCTCGACTGCGTCGCGGCCGGCTTCGACGGCGGCACCCTGGCGTGCGCGGCCGACTGCCGGCTCGACGTCTCGGGCTGCACCGGCGCGCCGCCCGCCTGCGGCGACGGCATCGCCACGGCGCTCGAGGCCTGCGACGGCAACGACTTCGGAGCCGCCTCCTGCACCAGCCTCGGCTTCGACGGCGGCGACCTCGCCTGCTCCGCCGATTGTGGACTGATCGTCGACGGCTGCATCACGGCGGTCGCCTGTGGCGATGGCACCGTGGGCGGCGACGAGGTCTGCGACGACGGCAACACCACCACCGAGGTCTGCGACTACGGTGCGACCTCATGCGAGGTCTGCGACAGCGGCTGCCGGCTGGCACCCGGGGCGATCTCGTTCTGCGGCGACAGCAGCGTCGAGGGCCCCGAGGCCTGTGACGAAGGCACCGCTCCGGTGACCGACTGCGACTATGGCGACGTGTCCTGCGTGGTGTGCAACGGCTCGTGCGAGCTGGTACCGGG
>JBILLP010000264.1:0-5421 GCA_044376025.1 Bradymonadia bacterium | reverse complement strand
CTCCAGCCTCCTCCTGCTGCTACTGGCCCTCGCCGCATGCGGAGACGACGACGCCGGGTCACCGGCTGAGGACACTTCGTCTGACACCGGCGGGTCAGGGGATGACACCTCGACCGACACTGGCGACGACACGTCGGTCGATGACACCACCGATGCCGACACGTCGTCGACCGACGGCTCGGGCGACGACACCGAGACCGACACCGACCCCGGGACGGGCTACGACGTTCCCGCCGGATGCAACCCCCTGGCGGCGAACTGGGACTGCCTGCTTCCCTACCCCTCTGACTTTTTCGTCGAGGGCGAGGGCGCTGACCGGCGCGTCCGCGTGTCCGATGAAGCCGCACCGCGGACGCAGCGCGGCGTGGCGACGGACTTCACACTGCTGCACCCGGCGAATGGCTACTCGCACTACCCGGTCATCCTGACGGTCTTCCCCGAGCAGGTCGACGACACGAACCTCGTCTTTCACCCGACCTACCCCGAGTCGACGACCGATGACTCCCCGACGCTGCTGATCGATGCAGAGTCGGGAGAGCGCGTGATCCACTTCGCGGAGCTCGACCCGCTCGCCGATGAGCCAGACCGGCAGGCCTTCATCATCCACCCGCTGACACGGCTGCGCAACGGAGCCCGCTACATCGTGGCGATCCGCAACGTGCAGGGTATCGACGGCGCCGCGCTGGCGCCTGCCGAGGGCTTCAGGCGGCTGCGCGACGGCGAGGCGGAGGCACACCCCGTACTGGCGCCGCTTGTCGAGCACTTCGAGCAGGACATCTTTGCGCCGCTCGAGGCGCAGGGCGTCGAGCGCGACGAGCTCCAGCTTGCCTGGGACTTCACCACCCGCACGCTCGACGACGCCACCGCCGACCTGCTCGCCATTCGCGAGCAGGCGATCGAGGCCTTCGAGAACCAGCCACCCGCGATCGAGGTCACCTCGGTCGAGAATGATGTCAGCGATGCCATCGCGCGGCGCGTCTCGGGCACGCTCGAGGTGCCCCTCTTCATCGAGAGTGCGACCGACCTCGCGACCGCGCTTCACCGCGAGGATGGCGTCGTCAGGGCGCGGGGCACGGCCCGCGTGCCCTTCAGGATGCTGATCCCGCGCTCGGTGGTGAACGCCGACCCGTCGGGGCCACCCGCGCGCTTCTTGCAGTACGGCCACGGGCTGTTCACCTCGCTCGACGAGATGGAGGGCGACGCGGTGACCAAGTTCGCCGACGAGTTCGGCTTTGTCGTGATGGGCGTCGAGTTCATCGGCATGACCGCCGCCGACCAGGCCTCGATCGTGCCGGCGCTGACCGGCAACACACCCGACCTCTTCAAGTTCGTCGACCGGGTGTACCAGTCGATGGCAAACCAGATCGCGGTCACCTACGCCGCGCGCGACGGGATCCTCAACCTGCGCGAGATCGCCGACCTGCGCCGCGACCTCTTCGATATCGACCACCTCTACTACTATGGCATCTCGAACGGGCACATCCTCGGCGCGACCTACGTGGCGCTGAGCCCGCACATCGAGCGGGCGGTCTTCAATGTTGGCGGCGCTGGGTACGTGCTGATGATCCCGCGCTCCGCGGCCTTCGCCACGCTCAAGACGATCGCCGACGGCAGCTTCCCGGATACGCTCGACTACCAGAAGTTCGTGGCGCTGACGGCGACCACGTTCGACCGGATCGACTCGATCACGACGGCGAAGTTCCTGCTCGAGGAGCCGCTGCCGAACACGCGCCCGGGCCGCATGGTGCTGCTGCAGGGCGGCACGGGCGACACGTCGGTGCCGCGCCTGGCGGCCAACCTGCACGCGCGCGTGCTCGGGCTGCCGCTCCTGGCGCCCGCGCCGCGCTCGATTCCGGGATTCGACGAGGTCGAGGGGCCGCTGACCCGATCGGCCTACGCGGAGTATGATTTCAACAAGGATCCGGAGCCGGGAACCTACGCGGAGATGACGCCGGCCAACGAGGTGCACGGTGCGGTGCGGACCCTGGCGCCGGCGGTGCGCCAGGCCAACGAGTTCCTGAGGGTTGACGGCCAGATCGTGAACTTCTGCGACGGCAAGTGCGACCCAGAGTGAGCGGCCCGGGACGCGCCCCGCGGGACAGGGTCGCGGCTCGAGGTCACCTTGACACTGTGCCCCCCTTCGGCTAGCCACCCGCTCCCTTGCGCCACCCCGATGGCGCTCCACGTGTTCGGCGGGTCAAGAGACACGTCCCCCGCCGCTTCACCCCCTGAGAGAGTCCCATGTACGCAATCATTCGAACCGGCGGAAAGCAGTACCGCGTCTCCGAGGGAGACGTGCTCAACGTCGAGCGGCTCGAGGCCGGCATTGGCGAGAACATCTCGTTCGACGACGTGCTCGCGGTTGGCGCGGGCTCGAGCCTCCGCATCGGGCGCCCGACCATCGCCGGCGCCTCCGTCACCGCGACGGTCATGACCCAGGCCCGCGCCAAGAAGGTCATCATCTTCAAGATCCGCCGCCGCAAGAACAGCCAGCGTCGCCGCGGTCACCGGCAGTACTTCACCCGCGTCCGCATCACCGGCATCTCCGGCTGATCCGACCCAAGCTCCTGGAGCCTCACGATGGCACACAAGAAAGGTCAAGGTTCGTCCCGCAACGGGCGTGACTCAGGCGGTCAGCGCCGCGGCGTCAAGCGCTTCGGCGGCCAGAAGGTCGTCGCGGGCAACATCATCATCCGTCAGGTCGGCACCAAGTTCCACCCCGGTGCGAACATGGGCATGGGCCGCGACTTCACCCTCTTCGCCCTCATCGATGGCACCGTGAAGTTCGCGGTCGCTGCCGGTGGTCGGCGCGTTGTCAGCATCGTCCCGGCCGCCTGAGCCGAGACGCCCTCTCCCGGGCGACTGGTCCACTCCAGTCGCCCTTTTTCGTTTTGTGCCATGCGCTTCGTAGACTGCGTCACCCTTCGAATCTCGGCCGGCAACGGCGGCAAGGGCGCCGTCGCGTGGCGCCGTGAGACCTATGTGCCCAAGGGCGGGCCCGCCGGCGGTGACGGTGGTGACGGAGGCAGCGTCATCCTCGTCGCCGACCCGAACATCGGCACCCTGCTCGACTTCAGGTTCAAGAAGCACATGGCCGCCCAGCACGGTGAGCCAGGCCGCTCCAAGAACTGGCATGGCAGCAACGGCGACGACCTCGTCGTCAGGCTCCCCGTCGGGACCATCGTCCGGAACATCGACAGCGGGCAGATCATCGCCGACCTGTCTGAGCCCGGCGCCCGTATCGTCGCCGCACACGGCGGCCGCGGTGGCAAGGGCAACTCCTTCTTCAAGACCGCCGTCAACCAGGCGCCGTCGTATGCGCAGCCCGGCGAACCCGGCGAGAGCCTCCTCGTCCAGCTCGAGATCAAGCTCCTGGCCGACATCGGCATCATCGGCTTCCCTTCGGTCGGCAAGTCGACGCTCATCTCGGTGATCTCGAACGCTCGCCCCAAGATTGCCGACTACCCCTTCACCACGCTCGTCCCCAACCTCGGGCTCGTTCGCTGGCACGAGGAGAAGTCCTTCGTGGTCGCCGACATCCCCGGCATCATCGAGGGAGCGCACCAGGGACGCGGGCTCGGCGTTCAGTTCCTTCGCCATGTCGAGCGATGCCGCGCCCTCTGCCACGTGATCGAGGTCACACCTCCCGATGTCGAGGCGGCCGGCGAACGCGAGCCCACCCGCGACTTCTCGACCCTCATGGCCGAGATCGAGGCGTTCTCGCCCTCGCTTGCCCATCGCCCCCAGATCGTCGCGCTCGGCAAGATGGACCTCCCCTTCGTCGCGGAACGCGAGCCTGAGCTCCGCGCCTGGTTCTCATCGCGCGGGTACACCTTCGTCTCCTTCTCCTCCGCAACACGCATGGGGCTCGACCGCCTGGTCGACGAACTGGGCCGGCTCTGGGAGTCCACGCCGACACCCGACAGCTCGCACTTCACGGTGCCCGAGTTCGAGCGGCCGGTCGACGAGTCCGACGAAGGCGAGCAGACCTGGACGCTCGAGGCGGGCGACTAGCCCTCGCGGCCCTCGGCGATCGCCTGCAGCTTCCGCTCCCTCGCCTCGCGCGCCGCGAGGTCGGCGAGCATCGACCTGCGGCCATAGACCAGCCCCAGAAAGAAGCCGATCGCGAGGATCGCGGGGATGTAGAAGACGTGGTTCGCGGTAGGCATCGGAGCGGCTCCCGGCAGCACTCCCGAACTACTCCGCACCGCCCGCGGGAGGCAAGCGGGGACGAACCCACCACTGCGTGCCGACCCTCGAGACCTCGACCGCGTCGCAGAAGACCCGCTCGACCGCGCCGCTGCCGAGCAGGTCGTCGGGGCGACCCTCCGCGACCAGCGAGCCGCCCGACAGCAGCCACCAGCGGTCGCAGACCCGGGCTGCGAGGCTCAGGTCATGCATCGCGACCACGACAAGCCGCTGGCGCGATCGAAGCCGCGAGACCGCAGCCGCCCATCGCGCGGCGCCCTCGATGTCCTGCGCAGCCGTCGGCTCGTCGAGCAGGACCACCGCGGCGTTCTGCGCCCAGACCCGGGCGAGCCGGGCGCGCTGCAGCTCGCCGCCCGACAGCGTGTGCAGCCTGCGGCTCCGCAACGCCTCGAGCCCGACCGCCTGCAGCGCCTCGGTGACGCGATCGGTGCCGCCTTCAATCCCGGGGAGGTCGGCCGTGAGCCCGACCAGCTCCTCGACCGTCAGCGTTGGCTCGGCACCGCCCTCCTGCGAGAGCAGCGAGAGCTTCTTGCGCCGCTCCGGCCCGGTCATCGCTGCAGGGGGTCGACCATCGAGCTCGACTCGGCCCGATGCCGGCCGAATCACCCCGGCGAGTACCTGGAGCAGGGTCGACTTGCCGGCGCCGTTGGGCCCGATCAGCGCCACCGTCTCTGCCGCGCCGGCCGAGGCGGTCACCCGGTCGATCACCCTGCGCTGCCCTCGCAGCACCGAGACGTCGGTCAGCCGCAGCGTCGTCATGGCTGGCCTCTGCGCGTCGCGTCGCGCATCGCGAGCAAGAAGAAGGGGCCTCCGACCAGCGCCGTCACCGCCCCGACGGGCAGCGACGAGCCGACCAGCCCAAAGAGCCCCCGCGTTGCCGCGTCGGCGACCACCACAAACGCGGCGCCGCAGACGGCGCAGAGCGGAACGACCCGACGCGCATCGCCGCCGACCAGGCGCCGGACAACGTGCGGGACCACCAGCCCCACAAACCCGATCATGCCCGACAGCGCCACCGCACTCGCCACCGCGAGCGAACTCGCCACCAGGAGCTGCCGCCGCGCCGAGGCCACGTCAAGCCCCGCGGTCGAGGCCTCCGGGTCGCCGAGCGACAGCAGGTTCACCCGCGCGGCAGAGACGGCGAGCCAGGCTGTCGCGAGAAGCCCGAGGGCCACCGGCACGGCGCCCCACACCGTGAGGCGCCCGGGCACG
>JBILLP010000263.1:0-5425 GCA_044376025.1 Bradymonadia bacterium | reverse complement strand
AGCTTGTCTGCGACCTCGTAGGCCCACTCCGCCTGCTCCTTGGCGAGCGTGATGCCGGTGCTCCGCGTGCCGTACACCGACGCCGCGTGGTTGATCAGCGTGCCCCAGCCACAGCCGATGTCGAGGTGCTCCTCGCCCGGCTTGAGCTGCACATACTGGCAGACGGTATCGAGCTTGCGCCGCTGCGCCGTCTCGAGCGACTCGCCACGGTCCCTGAACATGCCGCTGGTGTAGACCATCGTCTCGCCGAGGAACCAGTTGTAGAAATCATTGCCCCGGTTGTAGACGTGGGCGATTTCTCCCTCGTCCTCCTTCATCGAGTGGCCGAAGTTCTGCTTCAAGAAGGTCTTGAGGTAGAACTGGATATCGCCCTGCGTGAACGAGAAGCGGAACAGCTCGTTGCGGCGCAGCAGCGTCTCGTACACGTCGCCCACGAAGTCGAGCCGTTCGGCCATGTAGGCCTCGTACAGCACCTCCATCGGGATCTTCCTGCCCACCCAGGGAGCGCCTTCGGAGGGATTGCGCCAGGTGATGTAGGGGCTCCAGTCCGCGGGGCCGTCGTCGTGGCTGCGCGAGGCAGAGATGAGGCGAAAGAGCGGCACACCGACCGCAAGGGCCGGCAGCGCCGCGGCCGCGGCCACGCCCGCCAGCAGACGCCGGCGCGGCGCCAGGCCCATGCCGAGCACGCCCGCCAGCAGCGGCATCAGCGCCGCGGCCGGTGCGCCCTGCTCGATGAGCCAGAAGATGAGCGAGAGGCCGTGGCCGGCGCCCGCTTCGCGGTTGTCAGAGGCCTTGCGGCCGGCGGTGTCAGACATCGGGAGTCCTGCCAAGGGGTGCGATGATTCGCGCGCGCTCCCCTGCCAGAAGCGGTGCGCATTGCCAAGGGCGATGTGCCACGGCGACAGCGCGACCCCCGCTTGTCGTCGGCCCCGCGCCGCCTTAGCCCGCCGAGGCCCCGGGCGGCTGTCGACCACTCCTCGACCGGCGACGTCACCCGGTTTCGTCATCGCGCAGAACCCGCCCCCTCGACAGGAGTTTGCTGCATGACCGAGATTGCCCACACCGGGACTCCCATCCTCTATGCGGCCTTCACCCTGCTGGTGGTCATCCTGCTCGCCGTCGACTTCGTGCTGCTGAGGGTGCAGGGGAGCCACAAGGTGCCGGTGAAGGAGGCCGCGCTCTGGTCGGTGGTCTGGTTCTTGGCGGCGGCCGCGTTCGGAGGCTGGTTCTGGTGGCACCTCAACGGCCAGTATGGCGTCGACATCGCGAACCAGAAGACGCTCGAGTATGCGACCGGGTACCTGATCGAGAAGGGTCTCGCGGTCGAGAATGTCTTCGTCTGGATCACGATCTTCTCGTATTTCGCGATTCCGCCCGAGTACCAGAAGCGGGTGCTGCTCTGGGGCGTGATCGGCGCGATCCTGATGCGCGCGGTGCTGATCTACCTCGGCGCGCTGCTGATCCAGCAGTTCTCGTGGATCTTCTATGTGTTCGGCGCTTTTCTGATCTTCACCGGGGTCAAGATGTTCTTCTTCTCGGGCCAGAAGAGCGACCTCGAGACCAACCCGCTGCTCAAGTGGCTGCGCCGGCATTTCAGGATCACCAAGGACCTGCGCGGGGAGAGCTTCTCGGTGATCGAGGGCGGCAAGCGGGTGCTGACGCCGCTCTTTCTGGTGCTGGTGCTGGTCGAGGTGACCGACCTGATCTTCGCCGTCGACAGCATCCCGGCGATCTTCGCGGTCACCGGCGACCCCTTCATCGTGTTCACCGCCAACACCTTCGCGATCCTCGGCCTTCGCGCGATGTACTTCCTGCTGGCCGACATGGCCGACCGCTTTCACCTGCTCGGCTACGGCCTGGCGCTGATCGTCACGCTGGTCGGCGTCAAGATGCTGCTCATGGGCGTCTACAAGGTGCCGATTGTGTGGATGCTCGGCTCGGTCGGGGCGATCCTGGTGCTGTCGGTCGTCGCGAGCCTGCTGCTGCCTCCGCGGCCGAAGGACGCGGCGGCGTGACGCCGGGGCACTCAGCGCCCGCTGAGCAGGTGGACCGCGCCTGCGCCCAGCAGCAACGCCAGCGCCACCCCGTCGACGCGCACGACGCGGAGCATGGCCGCGCTGCAAGGCCCGACCCGCGTCGCGAGCACGATGAACGACGCCACGCTGACGATGCCGGCGACCAGCCCGTGGGCATGCAGCGCGGGGTCGAAGGCCGCGACGGCCATGAAGGCGGCGAGCAGGCCGAAGAGCACCGCCCGGTGCCGCATCGCCAGCTCGAGGTTCGGGTCATCGACGGCGACGCCGTAGAGGCGGGTGAGCTGGGCTGCGCCCGCCACGCCCATCACAGGCAGCGCGTGGATCAGGGCGACGACGAGGAGCACGGCGGGCACGACGAGTTGCATTTCGGGTTCCCGAGGAGGGCGGTGGTGAAGAACCACGTCACCCCGATAGCAGCCAACGGTGGGCGACTCCCAGCCCGATGCGTCGGCCCGCTCACCCCCACGCCGACTCGCTCAACCCCAGCAGCCGGGCGAGCCCGGTGAGCGCGGTGTCGATCTCGTCGGCCAGCGCCGGGTCGGCGAGGTCTTCGGGCGCCAGGGTCTCTCGATAATGCCGCACGATCCACGCCTCGAGCCGGTCGGCGAGGTCGTCGGTCAGCCACACGCCCGGGTGCACCGCCGCCCGCTCGCGCGCCGTCAGCACCACGCGCAGCCGAAGGCAGGCCGGGCCGCCGCCGTTGCGCATGCTCTCGCGCAGCTCGCCAAAGACCACCCGCCCGATCGGACCACCGCGCCCCACCATCTCGTCGAGCAGCGCCGCCACGCTGGGCGTCTCGCGCGCCTCCTCGGGCGCCACGATCGCCATCGTGCCGTCGGGCAGCGTCAGGAGCTGCGCATTGAACAGGTAGCTCGACACCGCGTCGGCCAGCGGCACCCGCGCCTCGGGCACCTCGTAGGTCACGAGCGCCTCGCGCGGGTCCGCCCCTGACGGCAGCAGCCCCACGAGCGCGGCCCGTAGCGCGGAGATCGTCGCCGGCGCGTCGACCAGGGCCTGCTCGTGGTAGAACAGGACATTCTCGTTGCCGACGGCGATCACGTCGTTGTGGAACACGCCCGCGTCGATCGCCTCGGGCCGCTGCTGCGCAAAGACGACGCGGTCGGGCACGACCCGGTTCACGCGGGCGACGGCGCGCGAGGCGTCGAGGCTCTGGCGCGCGGCGTGGCGCGTGGGGCGCGGCGCGCCGGCCTCGTGGCTCCGGCCGTAGACGAAGAGCTGCACGCCGGGGGCGCCGTGGTGCGCCGCGAAGCGGGTGTGGTTGGCCGCCCCCTCGTCGCCGAGCTGCTCGTGCAGCGGCAGCGGGTCGTGGACGGCGAAGTGGGCGGGGTCGGCGAACAGGTGGCGCAGCATCGTGGCCGTCGCGGAGCCCTCGAACGAGCGGTGCAGCTTGCTGACCAGGTTTGCCGCCGTCAGGTGCACGCGGCCGTCGGTGGCGTCGAGGCTCGGGCAGACCGTGGCGGCGTTGGCCGTCCACATCGGCGAGGCGGAGTAGACCGCCGCCAGCAGGTGCGGCGCCTCTGCGGCGGCGCGGCGGAGCGCGGTCGCCCGGTCGCCGCCAAACCCCAGCCGTCGCAGCACCCCCAGGTCGGGCCGGCGCAGCGGCGGAATCACCGCCTGTGCGATGCCGAGCGACCGCACGAGCCGCATCTTGGCCAGCCCCTGCAGCGCCGCGGCCCGCGGGCGCGACACCTGCCGGGCGTGGCGCTCCGAGGCGAGGTTGCCGGGCGACAGCCCCGCGTAGTTGTGCGAGGGCCCGACGAGGCCGTCGAAGTTCACCTCGCAGGTGTCGGTGTGGGGGTCGCGACGGGTCATGGGCGCTCCGGGCATGGGGCGGTCCATAGCCGACAGCGGGCGGGGTGGCGAGCCGAGCGCCGGGCGCGCCGGGTTGTCTCCGCGTGCCGACGTGGGGTAGGGTGCGCGACCTGAGCGCCCGGGCCGCCCCCGCCCCTCACCCCAAGCCCCGATCCCATGCCGACCCGTCGCCCACCCGCCTGTGCCGTCGCACCGAGCCGCGAAGAGACGCTGCGGGCGTTCGACGCGATCATCTCCGCGCAGGCGCCCGACCTGGCGCTGGTCGCTGCCTCGCGCGGCGCGGCGGCGCGACCGTGAGCGACCACCCGCAGGGCGGTGCACCCCGCGCCCCACGCCGGCCCGAGGGCTGGGTGCCGCCCGGGCCGCGGCCGTCGCCTGAGCCGTGGCCGGCCGACTGCCTGCCCGCCGACGACGAGGAGCTGTCATTCCTCACCGGCGATTTTCGCATCCTGCAGCTCCGGCGCGGCCACCGCTGGTCGCTCGACGACCTCGTGACCGCCTGGCTCGCCGCCACGAGCCGCGACGGGCGCCCGACCCACCGCTGCCTCGACCTCGGCTGCGGCATCGGCTCGGTGCTCATGTCGGTGGCGTGGGCCTTTCGAGAGGCGCGGTGTGTCGGCGTCGAGGCGCAGGACCGCAGCTTCGACCTCGTGTCACGCTCGCTGCGCCTCAACGGCCTGACCGACCGGGTCAGGGTGGTGCACGGCGACCTGCGCGCCTTCGACGACGCCGGCGAGGCGCCCTTCGACCTCGTGACCGGCACCCCGCCCTACTTCGACGTCAGGGCCGGCACGGTGTCGGGCGCCGACCAGCGCGGACCCTGCCGCTTCGAGACGCGGGGCGGCATCGAGGCCTACTGCGAGGCGGCCGCACGCTGGCTCGCCGCAGACGGCAGCTTCGTCGTTGTCGAGACCGCGCGCGAGGACCGCCGCGTGATGGTGGCCGCGCACCAGGCCGGGCTCGGCATCGAGCGGGTGATCCGGGTGGTTCCCAAGGTCGGCAAGCTCGCGCTGATCTCACTGTTCGTGATGCGTCGCGGCACGGTCGCGGCGCCCCCCGTGGTCGAGACGCTCACGGTGCGCGACGCCCGTGACCAGTGGACACCGGCGTTTGCGGAGATTCGCCTCCGCATGGGCCTGCCGCCCCGGCTCGACCCGCGCTGAGGCCGGCGCCCCGCGCCCGTCACACGGGCGAAACCAATGCTTGGATCCGCTCGCGCGGCTGTGATAGCCTCATTGCCTCGTCGCCTCGAACGGATCACGGAGGTCCGATCCCATGAAGCATACCCGGTCGCTTGCCCTGTTCTCCCTCCTGCTGCTCGCCGCCTGTGACGACGGCGGCGACACCTCTGGCTCGCCCACCGACACGGGCGGCTCGGGCGACACGACCGATACCGGCGGCGACGACACGACCGACACGGGCGGCTCTGGCGACACGACCGACACGGGCGGCTCTGGCGACACGACCGAGGACACCGGCACCGAGGACACGACCGCCGACACCGGCTCGGACGACACGACCGCCGACACCACGGCCGACACCGTCGACGACGCCAG
>JBILLP010000262.1:0-5427 GCA_044376025.1 Bradymonadia bacterium | reverse complement strand
CGACTCCGGAACCACCGATACCGGCAGCGATGCCGGGCTGATTTGCGAGCCCGCCAGCACCCGGTGCGTCGGTTCAACGCTCGTGACCTGCGCCGACGACGGGCTCTCGGTCGGGCGAACCCGCTGCGATGCGACCGGGCAGGTGTGTGGACCGGGGCCCGACGGGCTCGACGCCTGCCTCGAGCCTGTGTGCGCCGCCGGTGAGGCCTTCTGCGCCGATGCGACGACCGCGGCCGTGTGCAACGACGCGGGCACCGGCCTCGCGTCAGAGACAGCCTGCACCGACGGCTGCGACCCCCGCACCGGCGAGTGTGCGCTGCCCCCCGACGCAGAGACCTGCGACCCCGGCGACCAGGATGTGATCGCCGTCGGCGACACCGTGAGCGTCGACCTCTGCGAGACCGGCGACGACCACCAGAACGTCGCCGGTGGCGGTGCCGACTGCCGCGACTTCAACGCAGACGGTGCCGACTTCGTCTTCAGTCTCACGCTGACCGAGCCCCAGTCCGTGCGGATCGACCTGCGCGACGCCGACAACAGCACGGCGATCGACACGCTGCTCTACCTGCGCGCGTCGTGCACGAGTCCCGGCTCGCAGACCCTCTGCTCCGACGACCTGACCTGCGGCGAGTCAGACATCACGAGCGGCTGCACGACACCGGCCTCGCCACAGCCTCGCCACTCTCGCATCGAGGCGACGCTCGACGCCGGCACCTGGTACATCATCGCCGACCAGTTCGACTACCGGAGTGGTGGCACGAGCTTCGGCTGTGGTGTGGTCAGCCTCTCGGTGCAGCCGCTGTAACCCCGCGGCACGGCGGGCTCCTCAGCCTCGTAGCCTCGACAGCACGAGCCCCGCCACCACGATCACGACGACGACCAGCGCGAACACGACCCAGCGGGGCGGCGAGGGCCTGAAGTCCGGCGCCTCGATCCCCTCGGTGCCCGCGGCGCGGCTCGGGCCAGGCGGCGCCTCGCCCCCGCGCTCCCTGTCGAGCCCGGCCCGCCGTCCCGCCTCGCGGAGCTGGTCGGGCGACAGCAGCATCGTGCCGGTGTGGATCCCCTCTGCCGGCCGTGCCGCAGCCTCGGCCGCCGCAGCCGCACGGATGCGGTCCATCTCTGCCGCCGGCAGCAGCGGCTCGTGCTCTGCCGTCGAGGCCACCGGCGGCGCGGTGAAGCCCGGCGCACGGGCCGCCCGCGGTGCGAGGTTGATCGAGGTGCTGTCCTCGGTCACCGCGGCGTGGGGCTCGGTCGAGTGACGCAGCACCTCGCCCTCTGCCAGACCCGCTCCCCGCGCGGGCAGGCCGGGCGCGCCCGAACGTGCCGCAACCCGGGCCTCCTCGACCGCCGCGGCGAGCGAGCTCGCGCTCAGCAGCAGCGTCCCCCCGGGCGTCGACAGGATCGGCGACTCCATCGAGCCCGGCTCGACCACACCAACCGCCTCGACCGGTTCGGCCGGCGTGTGCGGCCTCGACCCCGTCGGGGCACCGACAAGCATGTCGGCAGACAAGATCTGCGTGCGGGCATAGCGCCCCTGCTGCGCCCCTGTTGACGGGAGCGTCGGCGCCTCGACGACGTTGGTGGGCGGCGGCGGCTCGAACGCGGAGCCGACGCCCAGCGCCGACAGCACCATCGTCTGCTTCTCGTCGGCCTGCAGCGTGCCGCCCTCTGCCCAGCCCAAGAAGGCGTCGCGGGTGGTCCAGGCGGCGAGGTCGGGGTCATGCATCCGCACAAGCCCGACCGTGAGGTTGTCTTCGCTCCAGAGCCGCCGCGACAGCTCGATCAGCGCCTCGACGCCTTCTCGGGCAGGCAGCCTCCGCATCGCCTCGCGCAGCGTCTCGTCGCCGATCACCCGGTGTACGCCGTCGGTGCACAGCAGCAGGGTGCCCCGCCCGAGCTCCACCGGCCCCACAAGGTCGGGCTCGACCGGTGCGCCGGCGAGCACGCGGGTCAGCACGGCGGCATCGGGGTGAACCTCTGCCTGCTCCGAAGAGAGCCTCCCGTCGGCGACAGCCTCTGCGGCGCGGGTGTGGTCGACCGTCAGACGCTCGAGCCGCCGGTCGGCGAGCAGGTAGGCGCGCCCGTCGCCGACGTGGGCAAGGTGGGCCACCCCCTCGACGACCGCCGCCGCCGTCACCGTCGTGGCCATACCGGCGAGCGCGGGGTCGGCGGCGACCGTCGCCGCAATCCGGCGGTTCGCCTCGTCGATGCACGCGGCCAGCGCCGCACGCGGCGCCACCTCACGGATCCGCGCAGGGTAGACGTCTCGAAAGGCCCCGACGAGCAGCGCCACGGCACGGTCGCCGCGCCCGGCGCCGCCGGCGCCATCGGCGACCACGAACAGGTGGCCGTGTCCTGCGGTGTCGCCAGGCCCGAGCCAGAGGTAGGCATCCTCGTTCGCATCCCGAACAAGGCCCCTGTCAGACACCAACCAGAATCGAGGCTGCGACATCTCTGTTTCTCCAACCTTCGTGAACTTCGTTCGAGCCTTGGCGCCGGCATCTCCTCTGCTCGGCCCGGCTTGGCGCCCGCACCCGGGCCTCGAGTCAGCGACGCCGCCGGCGCACCACCCACGTCGCGAACAGCCCCGCCAACAAGAGCGCGGCCGCCGCGACGCCGACCGCCCAGCCGGGACGCTCCGCTGCTCTGCCAGCGTGGTGGGCAGCCCCTGGGCCGTCAACCTCCGCAGGGTCACCGCTGCCTGCGCGCGCCTGCTGCCAGGTGGCGCAGCGCAGCCGCTCCGGCGATGCGACCTCCCGCTCGTCGCGGCCCGTCTCGGTCTCGACCACGAGCACCAGCGGCTCCGGTGCGGGCTCGACGCACGAGACCGGGAGCACAAAGACTGCCTGCGCCTCGCCGACCGCGCGCTGCGCCGCGATCGCAAAGGCTCCCTGGCGCTGCCCCGAGGCGACGCACCGCCCCCCGGTCGCCGCGACCTCGCGGCAGAGCGGCGCCCAGGCCGGCAGCACCTCGTCGGTGGCCCGCACCGAGTGCCGGTGCAGCGCCCTGACGATCGGATCGGTGGCGAACGCGCCCGGTTGGCGGCTGTCGGGCGACGCCAGCCCGACCACGCCGGAGCCGTCGGAGCCCGCTGCGGCGTCGCCCGACCCGCCGGCGCCGGCCGGCGGAGGCGCGTTCGTCTCGTCGAACGCGCCGGCCGCCAACACCCAGAGCGCTACCCGGGCGGTGCGGGCGGCCTCGACCCAGGCCCGGAGCCGCGCGGTGTCGGGAACCGCCGACCCGGTCGTGACGAGCAGCATGGCAGGGACCTCGCCGTCGGTCGCCGCGATGAGGCCCGGGACCGGCGCGGGCAGCAGGCTCGGCGCCACCCCGGAGCCCGGCGCGCCGGCAGCCCGGATGAAGTCCGCAGCGGCGGTCGCGGAGTCGGTATCGGGCAGCAGGCGCCAGGAGCCGCCCGGGTCGGGGACCGCCACGGTGAACCGCTCCCCGGGTGCGAAGTTCTGGCGCAGCGCGTTGCCAAGGTCGCGGAGCCGGTACCGGGCATCGGGCACCACGCCCGGGGCGAGCAGCGCGCCGGTGTCGACGACGACCACGACCCGGGTGTGCAGGCCGGACGTCACCAGCGGTGTGGCGTGGGCGTGTGTGGCGATCGCCTGGCCGGTCTGCGCCACGGTGACGCGCGTCGGGTCGGCAGAGAGCGCCCCGCCCCGCTCCATGCGGTGCCGGACCAGCAGGCGCGGCCCGACGGCATCGGCCGGCCCGGCATCGACGAGCGTCGGGGTCGTCGGCCCGTGGTAGAGCCGCTGCGAGTGCGCCCAGCCCAGGGCCGCCCAGGCGCCGATCACGCCGGCGATGATCCACGCCCACGCCGTCGGTCGACCCACCGCGGCTACTTCGCGAAGAAGCGCTGCACGGTCCGCTGAGCGACCTCGAGCGCGCGTCGGTCGAGGTCGGCGTGGTAGTTGACGACGAGCCGTGGCGTTGTGCGGATCTCGCGCGCCGCGTTCTCACGCACGCGGCGGTCCTTGTGCAGCATCGCATCGAGCAGCCAGCGCACCCGTCCGTCGGTGCCGTGCGACCGGTACCACTTCTGCCAGCGGCCGACGTCGGGGCCAAAGTCCATGAAGGCGATGCGGGCGAGCGCCTGCGACGCACGCTCCGCCAGCGCACGCTCGTCGAGCAGGCCGATCAGGATCGAGACTGACCCCTCATCGCGGGCCGCCTGCACGGCAGAGATCGCCGCCTCGCGCCGATGCTGGTCGCCGCTGACCAGCGCCGTCCTCAGCCGGTGCAGCTCGTTGCCGAGCTGCGGGGTACCCCGGATCGAATCGATGAACCGCAGCGCGATCGCCTTGGTCTGGTCGTCCCGGTCGAAGACCCGGTCGACCAGGTGGGGCACCGCCTCGGGCTCGGGGTGGCGCGCCACGATCAGCGTTGCGTAGTACCGCGCGTCGGCGCTCTCTGCCCGCATGAGGTCGAACAGCGTCGAGGCGTAGAGCGTGGGCTGGAGCCCCACGAGCCAGACGAGCGAGCCATGCTTCTCGAGCGGCTGCAGCGCGGAGTCGCCGTTGCGGCGGTCGAGCTTCAGCTTGCCGGGGAAGGCCGCCCCGACCGCCGGGACCGCGACGAGCCCACGATCCATCAGCTCGCTGAAGGCCGCGCGCGCAATCTTCGGGTCCACATCGTCGAGCGCGAAGATCAGCGGCTCCTCTGCCAGCTTGCGCAGCCGCTCGGCGATCTCACGCTCGTCGGCCGGCGCCGGACCCGTCGACTGCAGCACACCCGCAAGCCCGACATCGAGCTCGACCGGCTCACCCGCCGCACCGCGCACCCGGTTCGTCAGTGGCGCATGGCGATTCACGGTCGCCTGGTCGGTCGATGAGCTGGTCACCGAGGCCTGCGGCGCGGGCGGGGCGGCGGGCGCGAGGACCCCGATCGCCGCCAGCTCCGACATCATCAGCGTGCGGCGCGACTCGTCAGAGGCTCCGAGGGCCTCGAGCGGCTGCGTGCCGTGCGACCGGGCAAAGGGCTGCGGCGCGGCTGCAGACGGCGCAGGCTTCGGCAGCTCGATGTAGGCAGAGCTCGGCAGCTCCATGATGCCCGCGTCCGCGTCGATCGCAGGCGCCACGACGGTGACCGACGTGGTGGCGCGCTCGCGGGGCGGCGCAGACGGCTCGGGGGGCGCGACAGGAGCGGGCGGCTCCGACGGCAGCGACCAGGAGTCCTCGTCGACGGTCACGCGGCTGCCCGTGGTCAGCGCCTCGAAGGCCGCTGCGAGCCCTGCGGTGGTCGGGGCGGCGATCCGCGTCGCCGGGCGCGGCGTGGGCACAGGGACCGGACGGGTCGCGCCGCCCGACACGGGAGCCTGGGGTACGGTCAGCGCCCGGGTGACGGCGCTCGGGCTCGAGGCCGTGTCGTTCGGGCCACCCGGGGCGGAGACCGCGCCGGCGGTATCGACCCGCGGCC
>JBILLP010000261.1:0-5442 GCA_044376025.1 Bradymonadia bacterium | reverse complement strand
ACGCTGGTCGAGCTGGTGACGTCGGGCGTCGTCTCGCTCGAGGAGGCGGCCCGGCACGCGCGGAACCCCAAGCAGTTCGCCGACCAGTTCGAGGTCGTGGAGCCACACCCGCCCGCGTCTCCGGGCGCACCGGGCGGCGGCAGCGGACACACGACCGGAGCCCAGGCCAGCCCCACGCGCTGGCTCCCGGGCCGCCCCAAGCGTTGAGCCAGGAGCCCGCGCCATGAAGACCCCCCGCATCTCGGGTGCCGCGCTCGCCGGCGCCGCCCACCTCGCCACGACCCCGCTCGGACGCGTGCTGCTCCGGCGTCAGATGCAGGCCGACTTTGGCATGGAGCACCTCGTGTCGCTGCCGCCCGAGGCGCGCGCGCTGCTCGACGACATGCCCCGCCCGAGGCAGGGTGCGCCGCCGCGCCGCTGGGCCGACGCCGGGCTGCCGGCACCCGCCCCGGGTCGACGGCAGGGCGCCCGCGACCTGACCTCCGCCTACCGCGATGGCCGGCTGTCCCCGGTCGAGGTGCTGCAGGCGTTCGAGGCGCGGGCGCGGTCCGGGGCCTGGGGCGAGTCGACCTACTCGCCGCTGGTGAACCTGGCGATCGACGTGGCGGCGGCACGCGCGTCAGAGCAGCGCTGGCGCCGCGGCGAGCCGCTCGGGCCGCTCGATGGCGTGCCGGTCCCGGTCAAGGACCACCAGCCGATCGCCGGCGTGCCCTGTCGCGGCGGCACCGCCTACTTCGAGGAGCCGGCACCCGCCGACGGCTACGTCACCGCGACGCTCCGGGCCGCCGGCGCGCTCGTGTGCGCCACGACGCACTGCACCGAGTGGGGCATGGCACCCACCGGCATCAACCCGCACTTCGACATGCCGCGCAACCCCTACTCGCGGCGCCACGCTGCGGGCGGCAGCTCGACGGGCAGCGGCGTCGCGGCCTCGCTCGGCCTGGCGCCGGTGACGCTCGGGTCTGACGGCGGAGGCTCGATCCGCATCCCCGCCGCCGTGAACGGGGTGTTCGGCATCAAGCCCACCTACACGCGGCTCGGGCGAACGGGTGACCGCTGGGGCAACGGCTCGGTCGCGACGATGGGGCCGATCGGCCAGACCACTGAGTCGCTGGTCGACTTCATGGAGCACTTCGGCCGGCAGCACGATCCCGCCGACCCGGTCAACGGCTGGGCTCCGATCGGCGACGCAGAGGTCGCCTCGTGGCGCGCGTCGCTCGGTCGCGGTGTGCGGGGCTGCCGGCTCGGGCTCTGGACGTGGGCCTGGAAGCGCGCAGACCGCCGCATCGCAGAGGTCTGCCGCCGCGCGGTCGAGGCGCTGGAGCGCGAGGGCGCGATCCTTGTCGACGTCGATGTCCCGCTCGCGGAGTACCACGAGGCGCTCGGTGCCATGACGATCGGCGTCGAGACGATGGGGAGCTTGACTGATACGCTGCCGCTGGTGGAGGACCGCACCGGGCTCGACCTGCTCGTCGTGCTCAGGGCGCTCGAGACCGTCAGTGCCCGGGAGTTCCTGCTCGCGGCCCGGACGCGCGCCCAGCTCCGGCACAACGCCGCCGCCGCGCTGTGCGGGGTCGACGTTCTCTGCGCCCCCTGCACCGACCTTGCCGCGCCCGACTACTCGCTCCACGAGAACCGCCGCCACCTGCTCGACACCGCGACGACCGCGGCGATGTGCCGCTTCGCCTTCTTCGCCAACCTCACGGGGCTGCCGGCCGCCAGCGTCCCGGCGGGCATGCTCGACGGGCTGCCGGTCGGTCTGCAGATCATCGGCGACGCGTGGGACGAAGCCAGCGTGCTGGCGGTGATGGCCCACGCGGAGCGCATCGGGTTCACCTCGATCCCCGCTCCCCCGGGCTTCGAGGCCTATCGCTGAGCGGACGCTGCCTCGGCGAGGGCGCGCCGGCGCAGTGTCGGCCCGACGACGAGCCGGTAGGCGTTGAGGTAGTACAGCTTGTCGATGACCGCCGGTGGCAGCGCGATGGCGTCGACGGTCCAGTTGCCCTGGATCGGCGTCGGGTGTGCGATGCCGCGGTCGCCAGTCTCGAGGTAGCGGTGGTGTGCCTCGTAGAAGGGCCGCACGCCCTCGCGCGTGTCGGGGACGTCGCCCGACGAGCCGAGCGTGAACGAGAGCTGCCCGGAGCGGTTCTTGAAGATGGCGATGTCGGTCGCGAACAGGATGCGGTCCTGGAACTTCTCGAACAGCGCGCGCACCTGATCGGCCGGGTGGCGCCCGAGCTCGGGGATGCGGGCTGAGATGTCGAGCCAGAGGTTCGGGTAGGTCGACAGCATGCGGTCGACGTAGGTGAGGTCCTCGGCGTTGTGGCAGACGTGGACGCCGACGAAGGTCGTGCCGGGGTTCGCTGCGACGATGCGCTCGAACCCAGCCAGCAGCTGCTCGCGGGGCGGAAAGCGCGTCGCGTCGGCGAACGACCAGCTCGGGTGGGCCTGCAGCTCCGCGTAGCGCTCGTTGTCGGGGGTGGCGGGCTTCCAGAACGCGGCAGGGTCGGCGACGTGGATGAAGATCGGGACACCGAGCGCGCCGGCCTTCTCCCAGATCGGGGTGAGCCGCGGGTCATCGACGGCGACGAGCCTGCCGCTGGCGTCGCGGACATACAGCCCGAGCGACTTGGCCACCTTGAGGCCGCCATAGCCGTAGCGCGTGACGACGAGCTCGAGGTCGGCGGCGATCGACTCCGCGAAGCCGGGTTCGTCGATCCCGTCCCAGTCGATGTTCATGAAGTTGATGACGCGGCCGCCGTTCGCGGCGCTGAGCGCCATCGCCGCGCCCTGGCCGCGCCTTGGCGAGCCTCCCGAAAGGTTGAAGATGTAGTCCACGGCGTTCTCGTCGAGCACCGAGCCGACGACCGGTGCCACATCGGGGCCGCCGAGGTGTGCATGGGCGTCAATCCAGCGGCCGGCCGGTCGCTCCTGCAGCGTCGCGGGTGGCAGCCTGACCGGTGGAGCGACCGCGGCTCCGGAGCCGGAGCCGTCGTCGGTCGGGCGGTCTGCCGTCGGGGCCTTGGCGGCGCAGGCGGCGAGGAGCAGCGCGGCCATCCAGCCGGGGCTGACGAGGCGGGCAGGGCGTGGGCCGCCGGGGCGGGTCGGTCGGTGCATGGGCATCCTCTGCGACGGCGCTCGTGACGCTTGCGTGTGCGGGCCGAACCCGGTTCGTTGTCGGCCTCCTGCAACGAACGCAAGAGCCATGAAGTCACAAGCCCCCGACCAACGCCCACCCGCTCCTCCCAACGCGCGCGTGCTGTCGCGGGACGGCGTCATCCGCGTGAAGATCATCGGTCAGCCTCGCCGACGTCTCGGGGACCTCTACCACATGCTGCTCACGGCGAAGTGGCGCACGGTGGTCGGGGCCATCGCGGCGGTCTGGATCGCAGCCAACATGTTCTTTGCGACACTGTACTGGTTCGATCGCGGCGGTGTGCTGAACGCGGCGCCCGGGTCGTGGTGGGACGACTTCTTCTTCAGCGTGCAGACGATGGCGACCGTGGGCTACGGCCATATGGCGCCGGTCAGCTTCTTCACCCGGCTCGTCTCCTCGGTGGAGGTCTTCGTCGGGCTGCTCGGGATCGCGATGGCAACCGGGCTCATGTTCGCGAAGTTCAGCGTGCCGACCTCGCGCGTGATCTTCAGCCGTGTCGCGGTGATCACGCTGCGCGATGGGGTTCCGGCCCTGTCCTTCAGGATGGCGAACGAGCGGGTCAACCGCATCATTGAGGCGCACCTGAACCTGGTCCTGGTGCGCAACGAGGTCACGCGCGAGGGCGAGAACTTCCGGCGCTTCCACGACCTGAAGCTGGTGCGCGGCGACTCGCCGATCTTCGCGCTCACCTGGACAGCGGTGCATCCGCTCGACGCCGAATCACCCCTCTACGGCAAGACGCCGGAGCAACTGGCCGCGACCGGCTGCGAACTGCTGGTGACGCTGACCGGCATCGACGAGGCCTTCAGCCAGACGATCCACGCACGGCACTCGTGGATCGCGAGCGAGCTCGTCTGGGGCGCGCGCTTCCTCGACGTGCTGCGGGGCGAGGAGGACGGCCGTCGCATCGTCGACCTGAACCGCTTCCACGCCACCGAGCCGCTCGCCGAGGCGCACCTGAGGTCCCTCGAGGCGGAGCTGGTGAAATCGACTCCCGGCCGGTCCTCGTTCCTGGTCGAGCCCGGTCCTGGCTAGGCAGGCTCATTCGTCGCAGAGGATTTGCGCCACCCCGTGCATGGACGTACCGACGCCCGCACATGTCGATCCGCATCGTCGCCAGCCCCCCGTCCCCACCCCCACCACCGCGCCGCCCGCTCCGGATCCTGGCGCGAGCCGCGATCGCGCTCGGCGCGGTGATCCTGCTGCTTGTGGTCTGCTACCCGCTGCTCGAGCGAAAGGCGCTCGAGGCCGTGAAGCAGAAGCTTGCGGCGCGGGGTGTCGAGGCGACGTGGCAGAGCGTCTCGACCCGGATCAATGGCAGGGTGACGCTTGACCGCCCCCACGTCGAGGCGCGCGGGTTCGTGCTCGACTGTGACCGGATCGAGGTCAACCTGGCGATCGCAGCCTCGATGCGCGGCACGCCGCGCGCCGATGTGCTCGAGCTGGGGACCTGCACCGTGGAGCGGAAGGCCCGGACGGACGAGAAGCCCGCGGCGGCCTCGGAGCTCGCCGAGCGTGCGGAGAGCCTGCTCGGGCGGCCGCTGACCCTGCTCCGGCGCCACTTCGGCGAGGTTCGGGTGGGCTCGCTGACGGCGACGCTGCAGGTGGGACCTGGCTCCGAGACGGCGGAGATCTCGAAGGTCCGAGCCTCGTTCGAGTCGGGCGACGACATCACGGGCGCCCTCGCGCTGCGTGGATGGCTGAACGCGCCCGAGACGGCCTTCACGGCCCGGGTGAACGAGTCACAGGTCGATGTCACCTTTGCCAACCGCGTGACCTTCGACGCCGAGCAGGGGCGGCTCGAGGTGGGGGCTGTCACCTTCGGTGATGGTCCGACGCTCGGCGTCGGAGACGTCGTGGCGACCTCGCCGCGCTTTCCGAAGGTGGAGCGCATCGAGGCGGAGTGGCTCGGGCTCCACCACAGCGAGGCCGGGTGGGTGATCCAGGGCCGCGGCGGTCACGTGCAGCTCGTCGATGAGGGCTCGGGAGAGGGCTCCGGTGCCGCCGCCGAGTCCGAGGAGGATGTGCAGTCGTACAAGCCGGCGCGCTTTCGTCCGGCGGCGCCAGGCCAGAAGGCGCAGTGGCTGCCGGCAGAGGGCCCGAGCCCGGGCCAGCGGCTGGTTGCCCGGGGCCTCGAGGGTGGGCGCGTCTTCGTGAAGCTGATCGAGCTGGCGCGCCACGACTTCTTCGGCGCGCCCCGCATCGAGGCCGGCGAGAGCCGGCCGCCTGACCTCGGGCCCGAGGGTTCGGGGCTGGTCGGGGTCATCCCGGGCGTCGTGCCCATG